>JAAUTF010000042.1 GCA_012031775.1 Candidatus Altimarinota bacterium
TTGCTAGCCACATCAGCACGCTCCCTTTTCGTTTCTGCTTCTCATACCTACTAGGAGTATCAGCACCAGCAAGACGAGCGGCGGCACCCACAACCACCAGGCGAAACGTGTTTCGCGGCGCAGGCTGAACTGAAAGCTGCCATCGAGCAGATGGCCGTCGCTGCCGGTGTTACGCCATGTGACGGTATAGGTCGAAGGTGCAAGGTTTGCCTGAAGGCTGACAATCAAGGAACGACCAGCAGCATCGCGCGGGTCGCGTCGAGCATCGCCACTATCGACGCGCTGGCCACTGGCATCGGTGACGATAATGGTATGGCCGCCCTCGGCGAGCGCGTCGCTGAACAAGATTAAAACCTCGGTCGGCGCAAGATCAAGCTGTGCGCCCGCCGCCGGAAAGGAAGCGGCGAATTCGGCATGAGCGAAGGCTGGCCCTGGGAGCTGCCAAATCACAGCGAGGAACAGAACGCAAACAGCGGTTAGCGTGGATAGTTTTGCCATCCACCCTGACCGCTTTGGTTTGTCAGAGTTCCTGCAAAGTGCAGTTTGCGCTCGCCTAGCGCCAGTATCGCTAACGCGCTGCAAAGCCTAGTACCTTCTGAATCCTGAAGCCTGAGTTTTACTTCAGGCGGCCCGGCGTTCTTCGATATAGGCGAGCGACTGGTGGCGGAAGTAGGTGTTATACAGCTCGGCGTAGTGGCCGCCTTGGCGCAGTAACTGCTCGTGGTTCCCTTCCTCGATGATAGCACCCTTCTTAAGCACAATAATTCGATCGGCGTGACGGATCGTCGAGAGCCGATGCGCGATCACAATCGACGTGCGATGGCTGAGCACAGCATCGAGACCCTCCTGGATCAGCGTCTCGGTGAGCGGGTCGATGCTCGCGGTCGCTTCGTCGAGAATGAAGATCGCCGGGTTTTGTAACAACACACGTGCGAGTGCAACAAGCTGGCGCTGGCCCATCGAAAGCTGACTACCGCGCTCGCCCACCTCGCTCTGCAGGCCCTGCGGCAGGCTGGCGATCCAGTCGCCATTGCCGACATGCTGTGCCGCCGCCAGCACTTCGTCGTCGCTTGCGCTTGGGCGCCCGTAGCGGATATTCTCTAGCACAGTGCCGTCGAACAGAAAGGGCGATTGCGTGACGATGCCAAGCCGCGCTCGGTAACTGGCCAGATCGAGACGGCGGATATCGATGCCGTCGATCGCGATCGTGCCCTGCTGAAACTCGTAAAAGCGCGCGACGAGCTTGGCGATACTGCTCTTGCCGCTGCCAGTGTGGCCGACAAGCGCCAGCGTTTCGCCAGGTCGGATGTGCAGATCAAACGTCTTCAGAACCGGCTCGCCCTCTTTGTAGCTGAAGTCGACTTGCTCGAAGCCAATGTCTCCCGCTGTATTGGGCAGCCGCACTGCATCGATCTGCACCACCTTCGGCTCAGCGTCGATCAGCGCGAAGACGCGCTCGCCAGCGGCCAGACCGAGCTGGAACTGGCTCCAAAACGAGGCAATGCTTGTCAGCGGAAACCAGAAAATCGCCAGCCCTTGAATGAAGAGGAACCAGTCACCGGCGCTGAGCGTGCCATCACGCACTTGCAGACCGCCAACGTAGACCAATGCTGCGGTGCCGATGCCGGCCAGTACGTTCAGCAGGGGAAAGATCGAGCTGAAGACGTAACGCGTTCGAAGGTTGACCTGGCGCGATTGTTCGTTGACCTTAAGAAAATCGCCGTAGACCGCGTGCTCCTGGCGAAATGTTTTTGCTACGCCGATGCCGCTCACTGTCTCTTGAATATGGGCGCTCACGCTGGCGTTGATGCGCCGTGAAGCGGTGATGGTGCGCCGGGCCACCGTGCGAAAACCGAGCGCTGTGGCAATAATAAATGGTGCGAGCGCCAGCAATATCAGCGTCAGCTGTATATTGACAGTGCTCAGGTAGCCGATCAAAACGGCGATCAGCAGCACGCGGCTGCCTAGTTCCATCACCAGCACCATGACCTGCGAAAAGGCGGCGGTGTCGGAGGTAACACGGCTGACGATTTTTGCCGAGGGAAACTGATCGTAGAACGAGAGATCGCGGTTGAGCACGGCGTCGAAGGCGTCCTCGCGCATCTTCAATACCACATCGCCCACTGCCTGCGACGAAAGCGTCTGGCGCACCAGGTTCAGCACCCAAGACACCGACGCAAGCAAGGTGAGCACCAGCGATGTCAGCAGCAAATTGCGAAAGGTCGACTCAGCCTGCAGGCCATCAATGCTGCGCGAGATAAAGATCGGGATAGCGGCGTCGAGCAACGCGATGCCGACGATCGCCGCCGATGCAAAGGCCATTTTGCGCGACTGCGGCTTAAAATAGCTCAGAATACGCCGCACAAGCACGCCATCGCTGTAATTACGATCGTATTCCTCGGCGTCGAGGCCGTCCATTAAGAAACCCATAGCTATCTCCTGGAGAAGGATGTGCGCTGGTCGGTAGTAGCAACACACATCCTTACTTTTTACGCGAGCGCTGGCACTATTTCCTCGATCGGAGGCAATGCGGTATCGTAACGGGCGAAGATGCGACGATAGTGCGGCGAGATACGCAGCAGGTCGTCGTGGGTGCCGCTGGCCACCACGCGGCCCTGATCGAGCACCAGGATGAGGTCGGCCCAGCGGATCTGGCTGAGGCGATGGGTGATCAGCAGCACGGTACGGCCTTCTTGCGCTTTACGTAACGCCTTCTGAATCTCGTCTTCGGTAGCGCTGTCGATGGCGCTCGTGCTATCGTCGAGAATCAGAATGCGCGGGTTGCTCAAGAAGGCGCGCGCCAACGCAATACGCTGGCGCTGGCCGCCCGAGAGCGTCACACCGCGTTCGCCGACGACAGTATTGTAGCCCTCATTAAAGCCGCTGATAAAATCGTGGGCCTGAGCGGCACGCGCAGCGGCCTCGATTTGCTCCTGGCTCGCGTCCGGCGCGCCAAAGGCGATGTTCTCGCCGATTGTGCGTGAGAAGAGAAAGATGTCTTGTTCGATTTTGCCGATCTGCGAGCGCAGCGCGTCGAGGCTCCACTCCTCAACGTTGATACCGTCGATTAGCACACGACCACCGCTAGCGCTATACGTCCGGTTGACGAGTTGCGTCAGCGCGCTCTTGCCGCTGCCGGTCTGCCCGACGATCGCTACCGTCTGTCCGGGCGCGATGCGGAAGGAGATATCGTTGAGAATGTGCGTTGGCTGCACTGCGCCGTTAGTAGTGTTCTCCGCTGCGTAGCCAAAACTCACGTGCTCGAAGACGATCTCGCCGACGATCGGCTGCGCCACTCCGCCCGCGTTCTCGTCCATATCACTCTCGCCCTTGATAATGCGCAGAATACGGCCGGCGCTAGTATAGCCGACCTGCATCGTCGAAAAGGCGAAGAGCGAAATAAAGGTTGGGAAGCGCAGAATATTTACCAGCGCCATAGTCGAGATCACTGCGCCAATGCCGATTGTACCGGCGCGGTAGAGCGAGATGGCGTGCAGAAAAGTCAGGCCTACGGCAATGCCATAGAGCAGCAACGGCAGGTAGCGTGCTTCGATATAGCCTTGCTGTACGAAGAAGTCGCGATAAAGCCGCGCGTTGCGACGGAACTTCGCGCGCTCGAAGGGCTCCTGCGCGCTCGCCTTCACCACTTCAATACCCGAGACGCTCTCTTCTAGCGTCGCTGTCAGCTTGCCGAACTGCTCGCGCTGCGCCTCCACCACCGGGTTCAGACGGCGAATGTAATGACGCGCGGTGATGATATAGCTAACGACGAAGAGCAGCGGCACAAGAACGAGTTGCAACTCGGTGAGCGCGATATAGATGATCGGCACCGCGATACCGGCAACCGTCTCGAAGACCAGCAGGCTGCCCGGCACCATCATATTGCTTAGCTCGTTCACATCGTCGGTCGCGCGGGCCATAAGATCGCCGGTGCGCTGCCGATCGTGAAACTGCTTGCTTTTGCCGAGCAGGCTGGTGTAGAGTTCCTGACGCGCATCGGCTCCGAAACGCGCCGCAACATTCTCTGCCGAGAGCGCGCCGACCAGGCCGGAGATACTGTCTGAGACCAGCAAGGCCAGGATGAGCAGCGCAGTGCCAACAAAAGCGGCGTTCGGGTCGATGATCTGTTCGGCGGCGCGCCCGACTAAGGCCTGCGCGCCTGCATATGCGCTCCACGACCAGGTGTAACAAAGGAAGAAGACCAACGCATAATGCCAGTAGCGCCGCACGTGCGACCCGATCCAGCGCCACGTTGTGCGCGTGTCGTACTGGTAGTCGTCTACGACACTGAACTCTTTGTTTTGGGACACCGCGCAGCTCCGTTCTTTAGTTGGCAATAAAAAGGCTGCGGGTCAGCAGCCTGTTCCCACAGCGATCTTTCGATGTTGCCCAGTCGTCTGACCTCAGAGTAACATATGCTTTTGTACCGTCCATCCGCCATAAGACCGAACCAGCCACATGGCTTGTTGGAACGTAATGCCCTACGCTCCACGACGCTACAAGGAATAGGAGTATACTGTAACCTGTAACCTGTAACCTGGGTTTATTCTGGAAAGTGTGTGTTATGGCTCGAACCACAGATTACGATGCGATCGTTGTCGGTAGCGGGCACAACGGCCTGACGTGCGCGGGCTATCTGGCGCTGGCTGGCTACAAGGTGCTAGTGCTAGAGCGACGGCCGATCGTTGGCGGTGCAGTCTGTACTGAAGAGGTCATCCCCGGCTACAAGATCGACGTCGGCTCATCGGCGCATATCATGATTCATCTTACGCCGATTGTGCGCGATCTTCAGCTCGAACAACACGGGCTGGAGTATATCGATATGGATCCGTATGCGTTTTATCCGCTCCCCGACGGCAGCGGCGCGATCAGTTTCTATCGCGATCTGGAGAAGACCTGCGCCAGCATCGCAAGCGTCAGCCCGCGAGATGCCGAGGCCTATCGGCGCTTTATGGCCTTCTGGAAGCCTTTTAAACGAGGCGGTTTTTGATGTCTTCTTACATCCACCGTCGGTCGCGCGTCTCTTCAGCAGTGTGAGCATCAGCGTGCCGCGCCTGCCCGCTGGCGAGCGCGCGCCGCTCGAAATAGTACGCCGCCTTTTCACAAGCTATGCCCAGCTGATCAATGAGACATTTGAGAGCGAGGCGATGCGTGCTGCGATGACCTGGCTGGCCGCCCAGAGCGGCCGCCGCCAGACGAGATCGGGGCTGGCGATTTCTTCGGCTGGCATTCGATGCTGCATACCAGTGGTGCTAAGCACCCGCGTGGCGGTAGCGGTATGCTTACCCAGGCTATGGCCAGTGCGCTGCGCAGTATGGGCGGCGATGTCGTCGTCGATGCGCCGGTGCGACGCATTCTAGTTGAAAACGGGGTGGTGCGCGGTGTCGAGACGGAAGATGGATCGCGCTACAGCGCGCCGATTGTGGTCTCCAACGCCCATGTGCTTACCACCATGCTTAAGTTGGTTGGGCCGCAGCACCTACCAAGCGAACTGCTCGCGCGCCTACAGCAAATCCGCGTCGGCAATGGCTTCGGTATGACGGTGCGCTGCGCCGCCGAGACGCTGCCCGATTACCTCGCCGCGCCGAGCGGCGGTCGCCCGCACGAGTCGCACCACGGCTTACAGCTGCTCAGCCCCTCGATGAACTATGTGCGTCGCGCCTACGAGGATTACCTGCGCGGCGAGCCCTCGCGCGATCCGGCGGTGATCGCGATGACGTTTAGCGCCATCGACCCGGATGTTGCTCCGGCAGGCAAACACACCGTCTTTCTGTGGGCGCAGTATTTCCCTTACGATCTCGCTAATGGCCAGCAGTGGGACGATATTCGTGAAGGGGTTGCCGACAATATTCTTGAAGTGCTGTACCGCTATGCCCCTAACATGCGCGGGGCAATTATCGACCGATTCATCCAGACGCCGCTCGATCTCGAACGGCGCATCGGGCTGCTGCGTGGCAATGTGATGCATGTCGAGATGAGCTTCGACCAGATGTTCTTTTTCCGCCCGCTGCCCGAGTTAGCCAGCTACCGCACCCCCGTGCGAGGTCTGTACCTCACCGGTGCCAGCACGCACCCCGGAGGCGGCGTCTTCGGGGCTAGCGGCTACAATTCGGCGCGCACCGTGATCGGCGATCAGCAACGGCGACGTTGGGTGCCTGTGGCCTTGGGTGCCGGTGCTTTGGCCGCTAGCGCTCTGGTGGTAGGGCGCAGCCTGCGCCGACCGTAAGTGGGAGCGGGGTGATCTTGCTGGTATCACCAGCAAAATCACCCCGCTCGCCCTCAGTTCAGCTTGCCACCGCTGAATGCTGGTAGCTTGGCAGATCTTCCTGAATAAAGATCGCTGCGCTACGCGCCGCTTCAAGGATGGTCATCAGGCCGCTGCCGGGATGCACCGCGCCGCCGATCCAGTAGAGGTTACGCGCGCCGTTGTGACGGATGTGTGGGCGCAACGGGCCGAGTTGCTGCCAGCTATGAATGAGGTTGAAGACCGAGCCTTCGTAGGTGTGGTGCTCGTCGCGCCATGTCTCCGCTGTGTAACAGTGCTCCGTCACGATATGTCGCTCGATATCTTCGTAGCCGAGCTTTGCCATCTGGCGCAGAATAAGTTGGCGATATGGGTCTTTCTTGGTCGCCCAATCTACCGGGTAGCGCAAGTTCGGGATCGGCACCAGCACAAAGAGCGTGCTATGACCGGCAGGGGCAGTGTTTGGGTCGACGATCGTCGGATTGCAGACGTAGAACGAGGGATCTTCTTCGTCTAGCACAGCGCTCTTGGCCCAGAGTGGATCGTGTCGCCGAATATGCTCCGAGAGATACAGCTGATGATGCGGCAGGTCGTCCCAGCGTCGATCGACGCCAAGGTAGAGCATAAAGGTCGAGCAGGAGAATTCCTTGCGCTTGAGCCAGCCGTCGCTATAGCTGCCGCGCGCTTTGGGCGGAAGTAGATTCTGCAGCGCATAGCCGAAATCGGCGTTAACGATCACGGCGTCGGCGTCGATGCGTTCGCCATCTTCCATCAACAGGCCGCTGGCGCGCCCGCGCTCAACAAGCACCTGGCGCACGGGCCGGTTGAGTTCGATGCGAACTCCAAGGGTTTCGGCAGCGCGCGCCAAAGCTTGCGCCAATGCGCGAAAGCCACCCTCGGGATGCCAGATGCCATACTCGAACTCAAGAAACGTCACCAGGCTAAAGACGCTTGAGCAGGCTGTAGGGTGCATGCCAAGATATTTGGCCTGGTACCCGAAAGCATAGACCAGTCGCTCGTCGGGGAAGAAGCCCTTAAAATGGTCATAGAGGCTCTCCCAGGGCCGGAAGGGCAGCGCGGCGGCGATCTCGGCGGGCTTCAAATAGGCCAGCGGCGCGCGCACCGGTGTGCCAAGATAGGGGCCGTAGCCAACCTCTTCCTTGCGAAAGTGCTCCACATACCAGCGTTCAAAGGCTGCCGGTAGCTCCGGGCTAAAGGCCGCTAGATCGCGCTTAAACGCTGCCGTGTCCGAGCGCAAATCGAGATGGGTGCCGTCCCAGAATTTGATGCGTGTATTGGGGTCGAGGCGCGTGAGCTTGACGTAATCGTAGAAGTTGAGACCGCAGTCGGCGAAGAGCGCCTCGTAGACATGCGGCACTTGCAAGATCGTCGGGCCGGTATCAAAGGCGTAGGGGCCGCGCTCGAAACCGCGCATACGCCCACCGACGCGTGCGGCGGCCTCGTAGATCGTCACATTATAACCTTGGGCGGCCAGGCGCATGGCCGTAGCCATACCGCCGGGGCCGGCACCGACAACTGCAATTTGTGCTGACACAAGGCCTCCTGATTTTGGACTATTATACTTTCAGTATAACAAAGTTTCTATCGCGTAATCGATATGTCGGCCTTGAGGAGGAGTGAATGCATCATCTCCATCTACAAACCCAGCGCCTGGTGATCCGTAGTTTTGTCGAAGATGACTTGTTCGCAATCCATCGTGTTCTTGATACAGCTTTTGGTGATGGCACGCGCATCCACGATCGCGCGGCGATCGATGAGCGGCGCAGTTGGCTGCATTGGGCAATTCTTTGCTCGGAATGGTTTCCACGCCTCTATCAGCCACCGATCGGCGAGCGCGCCGTTGTGCTGCACGAGACCGACGAATTGATCGGTGCGATCGGTTACGTGCCGTGCCTAGACGTGTTCGAGCAGCTGCCGGCTTTGCGTACGCGCTCAGAACCATCGCCCTACACTACACCCGAGCTCGCCTGTTCTGGGCGATCGCCCCGCAGCATCAGCGTTGCGGCTACGCCACCGAGGCAGCGCGGGCGATGATCGACCACGCCTTTGGCCAACTGCGCATCAAACGACTGATTGCAACTACGGAATAT
Source organism: Candidatus Altimarinota bacterium (assembly GCA_012031775.1). GTDB lineage: Bacteria > Chloroflexota > Chloroflexia > Chloroflexales > Chloroflexaceae > JAAUTF01. The sequence continues at coordinate 8,356 of JAAUTF010000042.1, forward strand.
ACAAATCTTGCCTCGCAAGCGGTGATGGCCAAAGTCGGCATGCGTGTAGAGCGCAACCCACTGTCAACACCTCCCTGGCTGGAGATTGTGGGAGTTATCGAGCATCCGTCGCTGTAGATGCGGGGCGTGCCGCGTAGCTACGGCATCGGATAGCGATCGTCGAGGAAAGCGGTCAGCTGCTGGCGTAGCATAGGATCCTCCAGACGCCAGAGGATGCGCTGGATGAAGCGGGCGTCGCAGGCGATACGGGCGTTACGTATGATATTTTCACGATCGAAGAGGCCATGACCGGCGCTGTCGAAGCTATTGGCGATAAAACGGCGCATGTCAGCGTCGAGGCGATAGTCAGGGCCGATGCCGTTCTGCTGAAGCAGTTCCCAAAGCTGGGGCGAAGGCTGCAAGGTAGAAAGTTCGCGGGCGCTGAGCAAAGCCCAGAGCCGATCCTGGGCAACTTGATCGTGGTTGACGACGGCGCGCAACAGCACACGTTGATAGCCGACGGGCAGGGGGAGCGCTGGCAATGGCAGTTGCTTGGGAGCGCGTGCCGTAGGGCCAAAGGCGATCAGGGTTGCGTGGCGCTGCACGTGATCGTCGAGCTGTGCGGTGAACTGCGAGAGATGGAGTGTTGCGATGATAAAAATATTCGGCGGTAGCGTCGGTTGCTGCGCTAGCGGTACACCAGGCAAGGCAAGCCGCTTTGTGCCGTTTGCCTCAACACGCAGCAACTGCGAGCAATACGTATGAAGCTCGTCGGGCTGCAAGCCTCTAAGAAAAACAATGTAGATCTTCCCCAGGTTACCGGGAGCTGCGGCCTCTTGGAGCGCCTCAAGAAAATGGAGCGAGCCAAAACGCTCGTGAATATCTGCGAAGTAGCGCTGCTGACTTGTTTGCTGTGCCCATTCACCACTGCTGATGGTGATAAATTGATTGGTCTCGCGCCCTACTAGGCTGCGCGCAAAACCCTCGACGAGCGCGGCTTTGCCTGCACCCTCCGCACCTGTGAGCACAACAAATGGATTTGTTTTAAGCGAGACAAAAAACTCGGTCAGCAGCGTCTGGGGGAGTGCTGGCCGGAACATCTCGACTAGCTGATCAAGCAGCGTCTGTTCCAGATCGAGTGTCGCTGCGGCGCGTGCAGTCAACGAGCGTGCGGGGCCACCAAAATAGTAGTGCAACTTCCCACGACCATCCACGGCCTGACCGCCAGCTTCATTGCTGGCAGAGACACGGAAGTTGTATGCAACCATAGCTGATTCCGGATATTACAAGAAGTTAGTTGCGCGAACAGGCACAGCCACCACTACAGCCGCCACAGCCACCGCTGCTTACCGCTGGCGACTCAGCTTGCCCTGGTGTGCGGGTATGAGCGGCGAACACGGAAAACTGGCGTTGGATCGCGCCACTTTCACAGCGCGGGCAGTGGAGATCACTATCATTAGCCCAAGCGGCCGTAATCGATCAAAGCGATGCTGGCAGTCCTGGCACCCGTACTCATACATCGGCATGTAATACCTCATCGCGCAGCGGCGAGCGACCGTTGCGCTCACTCGGAACGACATTATACCACGCTGAATCGACGATCTTGTCTGCACTAGATCGATCAATTTGTCTCTTTGTAGCAGGAATTGTACCGGTATAATAAGAGACAATCTACCCGTGTAGAATTATAGAAAGAACAGGCAAACAGCGCACAAAAGAACAAAGGAACAAAGCACGCGTATGCACTGCGTACTTGCTCCTTTGTTCAATGTTCTTTTGTTCTCTCAATAACTATCCAAGGAAAGTCGAGGTGTGACGATGCAGATCGATCTAGATCGCACAAGCCGTGAGCCTTTATACCGCCAATTGGCGGGCAGCTTGCAGCAGCGCATTCGTAGCGGGGCCTTGCCACCGCGCACCCGGCTACCCACGGTGCGGCAGCTTGCGCAGCAACTTGGCGTGACACGTTTGACGGTGCATAGCGCCTACGCCGAGCTACAATCGGGCGGGTGGGTCGAGGCAACAGTGGGGCGCGGTACTTTTGTCGCCGAGCGCATCGAAGACCTCGTTGCGCCGCCCGTGACGGTGCTCGGCAAAGAGGTGACGCCCGGCGCTATGATGGCCGATATGCTGCGTATGGCCCAGCTACCAGGCATTATCGTGCGTCGGTCGGCGACCCGGCGGCGGAATATTATCCAGTCCAGCAATGGCAGCGCGCCACCGAGATGGCACTGGCGGTGGGCGGAAGCCGTTTAATGGGCTATACCACGGCCCAGGGCGATCTGCAGCTGCGCTCGGTGCTGGCCGAATTGATGCGTGAGCGCGGCGTGAGTGCAGCCCCGGATGAAATCATTGTGACGGCGGGAGTCACCAATGGCATGGCGCTGGCGACCGCGCTTTTTGCGCGCCCTGGCGATGCAGTGTTGGTGGAACAGCCGACCTACCTTGGCCTGCTGAATATTCTCGCAGTACAGGGCGTGCGCCCGGTCGGCGTCGCCATGGACGACGAGGGCTTGCAGCTCGATGCGCTAGAGGCGGCGATCATCGCAGAACGCCCGGCCTTCCTCTATACTATCCCAACCTATCAAAATCCGAGCGGGCTTTGTATGAGTGCGGCACGGCGCGAGGCTGTGCTCGAACTTGCGCGTCGGCACAAGCTGCTCATCGTTGAAGATGATGTCTATGGGCGCTTGAATTTGGAGGGGTCGGCACCGTTAGCGCTCAAGGCGCAAGACCGCGAGGGGCTCGTGCTCTACCTGAGTAGCTTCTCGAAGAGCCTGATGCCCGGACTGCGCATTGGCTATGCTGTTGCTGCGCCGGCGATCATCGAGCGCCTGGCATTGCTCCGGCAGGCGCAAGATATCTGCTCGCCGCTGCTTACCCAGCGTGCTCTGGCGCTGTTTATCGAGCAGGGTTGGTGGCACGCGCATCTGCGGCGGATGCTGCCGCGCTACCGTGAGCGCCGCGACGCCCTGCTTCAAGCGTCGATCGCTTCTTGCCAACAACAGTCAGCTGGACGCGTCCCCTCGGCGGTTTTAGCTGCTGGCTGACCTTGCCCAGTTCGATCTCGGTGACAGAGCTGTATCTTAGCGCGATCGCGCGGCATATCGCCTTCGTGCCGGGTGATGTCTTCAAGGCTACACCCGATGGCCACAGCCACCTGCGCATCAGTTTCGGCGGCGAGCAGCCCGAGCGCATTACCGAGTCGGTGGCGACGCTAGGCGCGCTTTTGCGCGAGCGCAGCTATCAGCGCCCACTCAACCCGCCGGCCCTGCGCGATTGCGTCCCGATCGTTTAAAAGTGTGGTATCAATATCCGAAGCGATCCCAGAACGAGAGCTCTTGTTCACGCGCAGCCTTATCGATCGCGTCCTGGCGGATCAGGTTCAGATGGACTAGAATCTTGCCCAGGTTGTAGTGCTTATTTTGCTGATCGAGCCTGATTTGCTCGGCGAGCGCGAGCTCCAGATCGTTGGCGCTGATGTAGCCGCGCTCGACAAGAAATTCGCCCAGCACTTGCGGAGCCATACGCAGCTGGCTGCGCTGCTGCTGCTGCACGATCAGCGCGCGCGCAAGCTGCACCGGAGTCACCAGTTTGTGCGCTACCAGAATCTGGCCCAGCCGCCGATGACGATCAGTAGGGCTACCGTTGCGCTGCTGTTTGAGCACCTCGGCGAGTTGTGCCTCGCTGATCGCCCCCTGCGAGACAAGAATGTCTCCGAGCGCTTGGCCGCTGTTCCGGATGAAAATGTGTCGTTTTGACGCTCGAAAGCATCTGCAAGGTCTGCTGCTCGGCGATCAGTCGCTTGATCTGCTCGTTGTGCGGTTCGACGACAAGCGCCGCTTGCAAATACGCTATCTGCAGGTCGCGATCTTCTGGTGCCAACTCTGCCGCCCGTTGCAGGCAATCTTTGCGCTGGTGTGGATCATCGACGAGCTTACTCAGCGCGATCCACGCGTCGATACATTGATGCCCAGCTAACAGGTGATCGCGCAAATGCGCACGGTTATGCCGATCGCTTGTGACGATCGGACAGGGGTAGGCGCATACTTTCATTGCGCTCATACCGGTACCTCCGCCGAACAACGAGTACAATTTGTCGCTATTGTCGCTATCTTTGTTATTGCTATAGCGATCTCTATGGTATATGGAGCAGTTGGTTGTGTTTGCCCCCGGCGCAGCGGCGTGCAAACACAACTCTCTTACTACAACCTATTTAGGATCACTATAGCAATAATGAGTAGGTTGTGTTTGGGGCTGTGGTGTGGTGTGCGGCCTAGCCGCGCACCACACCACAAGCTTCTTCACAGACCGTCTAGCATTACTAGTTGTACATTGCTTGTGTGAAATCTGGCGGTTACACCGCCAGATTTCACACAAGCTTCTTCACAGACCGTTTAGCATTACTATATATAAAATGGATTTGTAATTGTAACATAAGGGGACGCAAGACGCTATGGATTTTTTACTGACCGGCCTCGGCAATATCGGGCGCAATCTGCTGGCGATGCTCGATGCCAAAGCATCCGTGCTGCGCACAACTTTCGGCCTCGATTTACGCTGTGTTGGTGTTGCCGATTCCTCGGGCTGCGCCTACGATCCGCAGGGCTTCGATCTGCTGGCGCTTGTTGCGCTCAAGCAGCATGGCGGTAAGCTCAGTGCCCTGCCTGCCTTTCGCCCCGATTGGTCGCCGGTCGATCTTGCCGCCTATGCCGCATACGATGTGCTGTTAGAGGCAACGCCGACCGAGCTTAACCACGGCCAGCCCGGCCTTGATATTGTTCGTTATGCGTTGCAACGCGGGAAACACGCAGTGCTGGCCAGCAAAGGGCCGCTAGTGCTTGCCTATCAGGAGCTGGCCGCGCTCAGCGATCTCCAACACGTCGGCAGCCCAGCCCTGCGTTTTAGCGGTGCCGTCGGTGGTGGCCTGCCTAGCATCAATATCGGCTGGCGCGATCTGGCGGGGGCGACGATCGAACGGGTGGAGATGGTCGTCAATGGCACAACGCAGCTGATCCTGGAAGAGATGGCTAGCGGTAAAAGCTTTGAAATAGCGCTTGCAGAAGCGCAGCGCCAGGGCATCGTTGAACCCGATCCCGCATTGGATGTCGATGGCTGGGACGCCGCCAGCAAGTTGGTGATTCTGGCAAACGCCGTTCTACGCCGCCCTACCACGCTTGCCGAGCTTAGTGTGACGGGTATTCGCGCGGTGCATGCCGCCGAGCTGGCAGCGGCTTGGTCTGCCGGTGGGCGCATCTCGCTCGTTGGCCTGGCCGAGCGCCGTGTCTATGGCGACTACACGCTGAGCGTCGCGCCCACCGTGCTCGCTGCCGATCATCCACTGGCGCACTTACGAAAAGGTGAAATGGGCATTGTCTATTGGAGCGACATCGTCGGACGAACCACGGCTGCGAGTCTGGAGGATGGGCCGATCGGTTCCTGCGCCGCCATGGTGCGCGATGTGATTGAGATAACGCGCCGGTAGGGGTACAGCCTGCTGCGCCTCTACCGACGCATCACATATCGCGCACGTTCTCCGCGAAACGATTACGCTCCAGCAGTGGTGGCGCCACGCCGAGCGTCTCGATGCCGATACGGCTGCCGATAATCAGGTTGTTGCGCAGCGTATGATTGTGTGGCTGCGGGCAGCGTGGGGTGCTCGGCGGCAATGGTCGCACGCCATGATCCTGGTCGGCGGCGATGCGCACCGCCACGGTGTTCTCGCGAAAGTCATTGCCCTCGATCTGCCAGCTGCGGCTGGTATTATTTTCAGGGAAGTGCTCGGCGAAAGGGGCCACAAACTTCGACCACAGCAGGACGCCGTGGTGATTCTGGTGGAATTCGTTATCGCGCACGATGCAGTCGATGCCGTTCTCCACGGCGATGCCCGCCCGGCGGTTGGCACGCATCTGATTGCGCTCGACGATGTTTTCGCGTGAGAAGCCCAGCCAGAAGCCATAATTGCAATGGTTCGCCAGATTCTCGCGGTAGATATTACCTTTGCTAAAGGTCGCCTCGAAGGCGATATTCGGGCTGTACGAGCCATCGTTACGCTCAAAGAGATTGTCGTCGCAGCCCACACGCTGCCATTGCGGCGTCAAGCCGGCCAGAAAGAAGCCGTCGCCGCCCATACGGGCTTTGTTCGCACGGAATGTGTTGCGGCACGAGCTGTGAGCGATCAAGAACCCGGCAGCGTCGGCACCGAGGTGGCCACCACCGTCGGCGCGCTGATGATAGCGGCAGCAAAAATCGGCGCTGTTGTTCTCGAGCAGGTTATCGCAGCTGGCGAAGAGATGAAAGCCAAAGCCGCTGCAGTAGCTGGCGTTGTTCTGGCGTATGTTGAGTTTAGTGCAGCTATACGCCAGAACTCCGTTCTGCTGATGTTGAAGATTGTTGCGCTCGATACGGCTCTCACGCACTGCGTTTAAATAGATCGCCGCACCATAGGCGCGCTCGGCGGGCAGCCAGATGTCGAGAAACAGCGAATTGGCCGGCTCCTCAGCGCTGGCGCTGATCGTACAATCGTGAACATAAAAACCAGTGCAGTCGTGTGCCCAGATAGCGTGGTAAAAACGTTGCAGTCGCAGGTTTTTAATCGTAACATCGCGCCGCCCCTCCAGCTGCACACCGCGCCCGCTGTGCTCGTCGCCCACGATCAACGCGCCATTGCCGTCGACGGTAATCCCATCGGCGGCGATACGTATGCCGTTCGGTAGCACATACACACCAGGCACAAAGCTAATGTCAGTGGCGATCACCATACCGTCGTAGGGAATGAGTGGCGTTTCCATAGGTGCTTCTCCTGCAATGCTTACACCTAGTATGCCACTTTTGTCTATATGTTACGCCGAACGGCACGTAGCACGCTTCTGTTATGCCGAACTAAAAAGTTTAACGCACTACAATCGTGATGATGCCTGAGCAGGCGCGCGCCGGGGATGCTTGTTCGGTTTCGCCTTGTGCAGGTGCGGCCAGATCGCTGCAGGCTAGCGTGTATTCGCCCGGCTGGTTGAGCTGCAGGTAGAAGATCGTTTGGAGGCCGGTAGCCTGCGTTGTGCTGCTGGAACTGTTGCTGCCCTCACCATCGTTTGCGCCGCTCACATCGGTGGTAGTGCCAGGCTCTGGCACAGTATTGGCGCGCGAGCCGTCCTCATCGTCGCCGCTCTCGGCGGGATTTGTTGTCGTCTGTGGCTCGGGTACCGTGTTGCCTCGTGCGTCGTCCTCGTTACCGGCGACGCCATCACCCTCATTGCCCGGCAGGCCGCTGGCGCCCGCGCTCCCTGTCTCTTCGCCACGCTCACTTCCACCAGTATTCGGAATAGCATCGGCGGCCTCGCCAGCAGTGCCGGTGGGGCTCACCCCGGTGAATGGGCCACCAGCGCCCGCAGCGCCCGTAGTATTCACCGGTAAGGCGATCGTGCCCTGATCGCCGAGCGGCAGGCTAAGCAGCAAGGGGCCGCTGCTATTGTTCACAACCACCATCGCGAAAGGCTGCCCGGCATTCACCTCGAAGATGTTCTCGCCCAGGCTGCCGTCGAAACTCAACGTTAATCTCATACACCTGGCTGATGACCTCCAGCATGGCCTGGGCAGCCTGACAGGCGCGGTTGGGGTGGTTGGGCACGTCCAGCGGCGCATTCCAGAAAGCCATCAACCCGTCGCCCAGATATTTGTCGATGGTCCCGCCGGATGCCAGCACCGCCGCGGTCATGGGCGTGTGCAGACGATTGAGGAAACGCACCACCTCGATGGCTCCATCGCCTCTGATCGCGCGGTGAAGTTGCGAACATCCGCGAACACCACGGTGAGCTCGCGGGTTTCCCCGCCCAATTGCAGCGCCGACGGGTTCTCGGAAAGCCGCTGCACCACCGCCGGCGAGACATAGCGCCCGAAGGCACCGCGCATGCGGCTGCGCTCCCGGTCCGCGGTGCGCCATGAAATCAGGTTCGCGCCGGTGAAGGCCAGGATGATACTGCCGCTGGCCACCACGGGGTCCAGCAGCAACCCGGCCGAGCGGAAGGCATACCAGCTGCCGGCGACATAAGCCGTGACCACCCACACCAGCATCAGGCCAGC
>JAAUTF010000691.1 GCA_012031775.1 Candidatus Altimarinota bacterium
GCGCCGCGGACGATCCCACCGCCACCCGCAACCTCGCCGCCGCTTTCATCGCCGCGCTCGCGCCAAGCGCGCAGCGCATCATTGCCGTACCACTGAGCGAAGAACACATCGCGCCAGAGATGATAGTGCAACTCGCGCGCAACGCGGGCGTCGGTGGCCACTGACCTTCCGGACGCCGACTCGCTCAACGTGCGGCTCGGTAATGACGCAGACAGCAGCGAGCTCGGCGACCTGCTTCCCGACACGCGCGCTGACCCGCGAGCGTGTGGGGCAGGTGATCAGCGGCGCGCTTGCGAAGATGAGAGTCGATCCACAGATCCAATCGTACAAGGAGGTCTTTGGAGAATAGGTTTCTAACGACTGAGCCTGCAACCCTTACAGATACGTATAGCCGGACAACTAAAATTGAAACCGTCTCTCCTTACCGCTGCGCAGCTCTTGCCGCGATAAGCGCCTGCACATCAGGTATCTCGTCCCACGTTCTACCATCAAGCTCTCGCCCAGCGGCCTTCTTCCCTACGCGCTTCATTACAGGCATAGTAGCTACTTCGCCCGCTGTTTCATTGCCCAAGGGTGCCCACTCGCCCCATTGTTTAAAGAAAAACGGTGTTTGGGCTGCCCCACACTGGTTTCGTAGTGACTGCACCCAGCTTATTTGCATTGGTCGTGCGCTCTGCCCACTTTCTCCCCCAACAATCACCCACTGAATGCCATTAAGCCATGGACTAAGTTCAACAGAGCCGATGAGCGGCTCAACAGATAATCCTCGCACGACTGCTGGTACTTCAAGCAAAATTGGGATGCGCCTTTGCGCTTGCTCTTCATTTTCCACACTTGTCATTGCCCAAACATTAGTGGGCCATTCCTGTTGCCACGGAGCAAAGCGATGCATATTTTCGGGACGTTTTGTAAGAAGCAACCAATCTAACATTGGTGTTTCAGCAATCAATCGCCACAGCTTCTGGCGTTCTACTTCAATACTGTTATTATCTTCAAAAACATCTGCCATCGAAGCACAAAAACCCGCATACGGGTTCGAAGCTGCACAGCCTGTCGATTCCACTTCAAAGGCTCTTGCCAATACGCCTCGCCAAAAGTGCGACGAGGCTTACGAGGTCCGAAGACATCGTAGCGGTATCGACTTGAAAGTGTTTCAGCATAGCAGTGGACGCAACCAGGCGAGACCTTTGTACAACCCCACCAGGGATTAAATGTGTGGTCTGTCCACTCAATAGCAGATTTCTGACCCATAGAAGCAACCTCGTAACATAAGGTCGCGCACCAACATAGTTGCGGCGCGGAAACTGCCATTTTACAAGCTATGGCAATACGGTCAAATCATAGAACATGCGTTCGATATTGTCAAGACTGTATCAGACCTTCCGACGGTGAATGTAGCGTAAATTCTGTTCCCCGCGACCACGCCTTTCCAGAAGATAGCCGCTCAATTTTACCTTCGGCGTAGAGCTCCTTGCAGGCTGCACGGAAGTCTTTCTCGGAAAACTGAGCGAACCACCCTCCCTCGATCAAGGTGCAACGCAAGTCGTCGAACTCCCATTGGCGCTCTGGAGCCCGGGATTGGTCAAGAATTGCCTGTTTTAATTGAGAGACCCGCTCCGCAATTTGAGTATCGGGGTCTGGTGCTGGCGGATCAAACAAGGAAAGCTGACCGTTTCGTTTTGCTAGTTCCTTTTCGTTGCGATGAGCCTCATGCTCTTTGTTGTACTTCGCCTCAGCTTCAAACAAAATGTCGCTCATTAACTTCATTCCAAGACGGTCTCCGGTAGCAAATACGAGATGGTATTTCGTAATACCATCTGTAGACCGTATCGGATACGAACATGCGAATTTAAGGCGCCCACTTGAAATGGATGTAATTTGCCGGAGATAGTAGCGTAATAAAGCATTGTCACGCTCTTCACCTGAAAGCTGCTCAACATGTATGCGCCATTCTTGACCCCGAAACCATTTATCAAGATTACGTGCATTTGCACCACCACGCACCGGATCTTTCTCATAGCTGGCAGCTAAGCGGCGTACTGCTCCGGTAGCGTAACGCAGCAATATGTCTGTTGGATTATGGCGCATTGCTATGCGGTCAATAAGCCCCTCCATTGGCAGCTCTTTAGTGCCAAAGGAGTCTAGGAAGAAAAACGCCGGGCAACCGGCGACCTTCGCTAACACATCATCTACAATTGTATTGAAGTCATTGCAGATGTTCTCGACGTGCGGGAAATGGCTGGTTTCACGCTGTAGGCTATCGAAGTTGTCTTGATCCTCCTCAACATTCAGACATCGTGTCGGTTCACCTGTTATGCGCGCTGCCAGTACTGGTGAACCGTAGGCTGTGGAGGTTGAAGGATTTTGAGAATCACGGTATACCCCGGCGCCTGCGTAACCGTCGACGTACCATATCGCCCGGCCTCGTCTTTGTCTCGACATCGCGCGGCAAAATGCGGGAAGGTACTTTTCTAAAACAGCATGTTTGCGCCCAGACCAGTCACGGATTTGCTTAAAGTGAGAGGATGGCTCAACAAGTGGCATAGTGATCTCCTTAGTGAGAGAGAGGGAGATAAGAGCATTATATTTATTATTGTAACCAATACATCACAATAACAAACTCTTAATTCGTATTGGAAAAATAAATTTTTCCGTTGCTGTATACAGTTATGTTTTTGCAATCGAAAGTCAACGTGCGACGTATATCACGCCGCTGTAGCGGCGTGATGCGATAGCAGCAGGTCATCCTTATATGCAAGGAGCACTACTGTGGCAACCCTGCCCTGTCCATCGGCCTTCCACATCCGCGACGGGCTGATTGCCCAGGGCGTTGCCCGCGAAGAGATCGCGTTCATCCACGACTGCGCCACCAAAGCCCAGCGCGACGCCCTCTTTGCGGCGGTCAACGAGGGCCGTGTCCGCGTGCTCATCGGCTCGACGGGCAAGATGAGTGTCGGGATGAATGTCCAGCAGCGGCTGATCGCCCTGCACGACCTCGACTGCCCTTGGCGCCCGGCGACTTGGAGCAGCGCCACGGCCGTATCCTCCGCCAGGGCAACCAGTGGCCTGAGGTGTACGTGTTTTCCTACATCACGGAGGGCTCGTTCGACGGTTACCTCTACCAGTTGATCGAGAGCAAGGCCCGCTTCATCGAACAGGCACTGGCTGGCGAGATCACCGCCCGTACCGCCGAGGACACGTCGGATGTGGTGCTGTCCGCCGCCGAGATCAAGGCGATCGCGAGCGGCAACCCGCAGATTGTCCGCAAGGTGCAGCTGGAGGCCGAGGTCGCCCGGCTGGAGCGGGTGCGGGGCGTCTGGCTGGACACCCGGCGGAATCTCCAACGCGAGCGCCACTTCACGGAGGAGGAGATCCGTCGGGCCGAGCGGCGGCGTGACGAATGGGAGCAGGCTGCGGCCATTGTCGCGGCCCACCACCACGAGCCATTC
>JAAUTF010000692.1 GCA_012031775.1 Candidatus Altimarinota bacterium
CGTCTGTCGGTTCAGTCAATTACGGAAGGTAAGGTGGAGCCAGAACGCGATAGTAGCGTTCCGCTAACACCGCCCGGAATCGGACTGTTAGTGTACGAGGTTGACGTGCCAGTCGCCACAACGGTCGCGTTGGTAACCCAGGAGCCGGTCGAGAGGGAATCCCGCGACAATACGTGATAGGTGACGCCGCTGACTGAAGCCCAAGTCAAGCTTACCGTTCCCAGCGCAGGGCTCTGCACGCCAGTGATGCTGAAAGGCGGTACGGATACCGGATCCAGTGGAGCGTCCTCAACTTGCACGAGCACCCGGTAGATGTCGAAAGTATCGGCGGCCGTTGCAGCGTTCTGCGAGCGGATGGCGATGGCATCAAACCGGGGATAGCAGTAGTTGGTATCCGCGTGGGTGTAAACCCAGTTGGTGCCGCCGCCGGTAACCTGGGGGCGCAGACGCGGCGGGGCTGGCGCTTCGCTCTTTGGGGCATTGCGCTCGGCGACAGCAGCTTTTGTCGCACGTGAGGCGAGGCCACCGCTACGGCTGGGCTGCTCGGGGCGGCTGCTACGCGCGGCGACCTCTTTCTCGCGCGCTTCTTTCTCGCGCGCTTCTTTCTCACGCGTTTCTTTCTCACGCGTTTCTTTCTCACGCGCTTCTTTTGCAGCGGCCTCTTGCTCAGCTCGCGAGGGCAGCACCACACGCGCGGGGGTAAAATCGCGACGTGCAGGCTCCGGAGTTGGCGCTGGCGCTGCTTCAACCGGTGGCACTAGTGCGGCGGCACTCGCCGCCGCAGCCAGTGCATCGTTCATGGCATCGTGCAGCGCGCGATGCAGATCGTCGATCGAACTCTCGCTATCGAGAAAGCGATACACGCCCAGTTCAGCCGCCTGATCGCGCGTGGATCGGCTGGGTCAGCGCTCCAGAGCAGGACACGTGTAGATACGTCGAAGTTCGGAATGATCTCCGCCAGTTCGATGCCGCTCATGCCGCTTAGATGCACATCGGCGATCACCGCTTCCGGCGGATCTGCGCGCACTTCCCAAAGCGCATCGTTCGCATTCGTCGAGAATTTTTACGCTGACGGCAGCGCCAAGCTGCTCGGGTAAGGCCCGCAGCACCGCGTTTTCACCAGCGACAACAAGGAGTCGGTAGGCCATCTCACCATCTCGCTTTGCACTAAGACACTGTTTTGCTTCGAGGGATTGAGCCCGCAACTGGCGGCACTGCTGTCACCAGTCGCGCAGATACTCCCTTTGGTAGCTCTGGCCTATGCCAGGATAGCGCCACCCGAAGACAAGGCTTCAAAGAGCTGTGGTTCTGGTCAGTTCCAGATGTGTTGTGATCAGAACTGGTCAGAACAACGCTGAGTTGAACCTTGCCTAATGGCGGCGAAAGGGAGGGCGTTGCCCTCCCTCAGTGTATCTGATCGACGCTACGATGGAGCGACTCTCAAACGCTCTCTAAGGGCAGTGCGCAGTAGAAGCAACTGCCCTTGCCCTCCTGGCTTTCAAGCCAGATGACGCCACCGTGCATGGTTACAAGGTCGCGCACGATCGCGAGCCCAAGGCCAGTGCCGCCTTGCTCACGCGTGAGCGAGTCGGCGATCTGGTAAAAGCGCTCGAAGATGCGCTCTTGCTCGTCGCGCGGGATGCCAACACCGGTATCGCAGACTGCAGCCACTGCCCATTCAACAGGCGGGTTAGCGCTGAGATAGCGGAACGTAGAATTTACAACCGCCTTGCGCGCCGACTCGACCACCTGCGTTCGTGCCCAGCGTTTTGCGCTTACGCTGATGGTACCACGACTCGGGGTGAATTTGATCGCATTGTTCAGCAAGTTGCCATAGACGAGCAAGAGCTTCTCGCGGTCGGCACGACAGATCAGTGGTTGCTCGATGGTGATCTGGAGCGACTGCTGTTTTTCCTGGCTAAGCGGCTCCAGGCGCGTCACTGCCTGGCGCAATAAAATGTCGAGATCGCAGTTTTCAAACGTCAGCGTACTGCTCTTTTTATCGAGATTGCGCAGGTCGACCATATCGTCGACAATCTTTTTGATATCGTTGGCGCTCTCGATCATGCGCTGCGCGTATTCGCGATGGCTGCCGTTGCTCTCTTTAAACACCATACTGGCATAGCCAAGCACGATCGAGAGCGGGTGGCGTAGTTCGTGCGACGCGATGCTGATAAACTCGCCTTTTAGGCGATCGAGCTCGCTGAGCGAGCGATAGGCTTCTTGCAATTCGCTGTAGAGGTTTGCATTGCGTAGCGCGGTGCCGGCCTGATGAGCCAGCAAGGCAATAACTTCAGCGGTACCGGTGGCGAAAGGCCGCCCGCTGCTTGTGCCGAGCAGCATCGTCGCCACCACGATGCCCTGGGTGCGTAAAGCAACGGCGATCGCGCGATCGATGATCGCGGTGTCGTTGGCTATCAGCGGCCCACGCTGTTCGATCAGCAGCGGCCCGCTGCTGCGCGCCGCTTCCAACAGAGCCTCGTGGCCGCCCGGCGTGAGCACCCAGCGCTCCGGTAGCGCGAGTGTCTCTGAAGGCGACTGCATACGTGTATAGAGGTTGAGGACGCCCACATCGCACCGCGCGTGTTCAAGCGCGCGCCCAACGATGACACGCGCAAGTTCTTCACGCTCGAGAATGCCGTTCAGTGCGGTGCTGCTGGCGAGCAGCTGCTCCACCGCCCGCAGCCGGATCGTCTCTTGCTGCAGCTGACGCTTTTGCAGCGCCTGATCGACAGCGGCGCGCAACTCATCGAGCTCAAAGGGCTTAAACAGATAATCGGCGGCCCCGCGCTGCACCGATTCGTGCAGCGTCTCCATCGAGGCGTGCCCGGTCATAATGATGATGCCGATAGCCGGATCGGCGGCCCGCGCCCGCGCGGCCAATTCAAGCCCGCTGATGCCCGGCATCATAATGTCGGCCAGCAGCAGATCGAACGGATCGTTCGCAAGGCGATTGAGGGCCGTCTGGATGTCGCTCGTAGCGAAGACCTCGTAGCCCGCTGCGCGTAGCGCGCGCGAGCAGAACTCCACCATGTGGGTTTCGTCGTCGACGATCAACACTCGCGCGGCGCCGGGCGAGGCGGTGATAGCAGAGAGTACAGCTCGTTCAGATGCCTGTGCCATAATCGCGTATGCCTGGTGCCCCTCTAGTACGCTGAAGCGCACGTTCGCCGCTGGCGAACACCTGACTGTGGCGGGCTCAAGCCCGCTTCGAACTCGATACAAACGTAGGTCGACGTGTACTAGGTAATAATTTCGACCGCGCTGCGTGGTAGCCAGAACGGTGCCTCCGCCCCTCTACCACGACCTCTACGGCCGGGCGTGCGCACGCCCGAGGGCAGGCGGCGGGGCTGATGACTCACGGCGCCGTATCTGCGCGGTGCGCCCCGAGATGCTGATAGTCGAGCAGGCGCACGGGTTGCGCCCACACGCAGCGGCAAGCGCCG
>JAAUTF010000693.1 GCA_012031775.1 Candidatus Altimarinota bacterium
GTAGAGCTCGAGCGTTTCGGGCCCGTACGCGCATAGTCAGGGTCACACCTATGAGGCGTGAGGCACCGAGTAGGTGTTGTGGAGCACGCGGATGGTGCTGAAGCGGGTGACGGTCACGGGCAGCTCGCGACAGGGATGCAGCGGGGTGGTGGGCAGGGGGCGCAGGGTGTCGAGCCCGGTCGTCCAGCGCAGTTGGCGGGTCTGGTTGCGCTTGCGGGCGAGCTCCTGGAGCCAGGCGACGTAACTGGCTCGGTCGGCGAAGTCACGCGAGCCGCGGGCACGGAGGGCCTGGTCGGCGGCCTCCTTGAAGCGGTGGTGGGCCTGCTCGACATCGCCGTTCTCGTGGGCTTCGCCGGCGGTGTTGGTGGACGGCGTCATGCCGTAATGGGTCATCAGGGCCAGGTAGCGGTCAGTCCAGCGGCGCTGGCCGTCGGGCTCGATGGCCTGGACGGCCGCCGAGAGGTTGTCGGTGCGGTGGTTTTCGGGCACCCCGCCGACCTGCCAGAGGCAGAACTCCAGTCCCTCGGCCAGCGTCTCGAAGCTCTCGGTAAAGCAGAGGGAGACGGCCTCGATGTTGGAGTAGGTCAGCACAAAGTGGAAGAGCAGATGGGGGGAAGGGCTCGCCGGCGATGGTGACCGCAAGCTCGTCCATATGGGTGAAGTCCGACTGGCCGCGCTGGCCGGGCTGGTGGATCTGCTCGAAGCTGACGTCGTGGTCGGGGCCGTGGAGAGCACGCCAGGTGGCGACGTGGCGCTGGAAGCTGCGCAGCTGGCCAGGGGTGTAGCGCTCAGGATAGCGCTCGGTGAGGATGGTAAAGAGCGGTCTTGGCCTGGAGCGCTGCATCGCGCTGGAGCTGGAGTTCGACCCAGGACCAGTCGGCGAGAAAGGGATTGGCGCGTGTTCGGTAGTCGCGCGCTTGGCGCATGCCACTAGGGAGGGCGGCCGCGCGCAGATACTTGCGGGCGGTGGGCACGCTCATCCCGGCGCGGGCGGCGGCCTGTTCGAGGGTCTTTCCCTTAGTGCGAGAGCGGAACATCAGCTGTACCTCGGTGTCGGTTTTCATGGCCCCTCCTTCTGAGGGCCATGGTACGGGGAAACGGGGCAAGCGGGTGAGCCGCGAAGGGAAAGTTCTAATCGTCATCAGGTGCTAGTTTACTGCGTCGTTGGACACCGTCGGGGATAAACTGCTTGGGGTTGTTCTCCTTGACCCAGGCGAGCAGGGCCTGGGTATCGCCGGCGATGGTGTCGCCGAAGGTGGCCTGCTGCTCCGGCGGCAGGGTGGCGCGCAGCAGGTGGACGGTCGCGGTGAGCAGGAACTGCATGGCGCTGGTGGGCAGCGTGCGCAGAACGCTGCTCAACTGGCGACGGGCGGGCACGGTGGCCGCTACGTCGAAGTCGTGCGGCGCGGTGGGGTCAGGCACGCGGGGGAAGCCGAGCCAATAGACGAGGCGGGATGCTCACACAGGTAGGCGCGCAGGTGGCTCATACAGCGCTTCTCCTCGTGCAGTTTGACGAGGAAGGCAGCGACGAAACGCGGAAGAGTTCAAACAGGAAGCCGTAAAGTTGGTGACCGAGCAGGGCATGGGCGTGACGCAGGTGGCGCGTGATTTGGACGTGCGTGTTGACACCCTGCATCGCTGGTTGCGCGAAGTACGCTCAACAACCGACCCAACCACTTCTCACGCCATCTCAAGCGCCGAAGTCGCCCGGCTCAGGCGCGAGAACGAGCACCTACGGATGGAGCGCGATATGCTAAAAAAGCGCTCGGCATCTTCTCGCGGATGCCACAATGACGCAGAAATATGCTTTTGTTGCCGCCCACGCGAGTAGCTACCCGGTCAAGATGCTGTGTCGGGGTGTGGGGTTGGCACGCAGTGGTTACTATCAGTGGAAGAAGCAACCGTTGAGCAAACGTGCCGAACAGGATGCCACGCTTACACGCTGAATCCAGACCATTTTTCGTGACTCTCGGCGCACCTATGGCAGCCCACGAGTGCATGCTTCACTCCGTGCTGCGGGTGTGAAGTGTTCGAAAAAGCGGGTGGCACGCTTGATGCGTGCCACCGCTTTGGTTGGACGTCGAAAGCGCCGCCATGGTGCGACGACTGATAGCCGTCATACCGAGCCGATTGCGCCGAACGAACGAGCGCGACAGTTCCAGACCGGTGCGCCACATCGCGTGTGGGTAACGGACATCACGTAGCTGCCCACGCGTGAGGGGTGGCTCTACCTAGCCGTTGTGCGAGACCTGTATGCACGGCGGGTAGTTGGCTGGTCAATGGGAGCGACGCTAGAGCGTTCTCTGGTGATAGGCGCGCTCAAAGCGGCGCTTAACCACCGCCAACCGAATGCTGGTCTGCTCCACCATAGTGACCGCGGCAGCCAGTATGCGCGTGCTGAGTACCAAACGTTGCTGGCAGAAGCAGGAATGTCACCGAGCATGAGCCGCAAGGGAAACTGTTGGGATAACGCGGTGATGGAGAGCTTCTTTGCCTCACGCAAGGCTGAGATAGGGGTTGAGGTGTTCGACTCACACACGCACGCACGAAGCTGTGTGTTCGACTATATCGAACGATTCTATAATCGTCAGCGTCGGCATTCCACATTGGCATACCTCACGCCTGCCGACTATGAAACACGCTGGTTTGAGCAGCAGATTGCTGCATAGTCTTGTGTCCACAAAAGCGGATCAAGTCCAGTGCGACGCGACGATGTCGTACGCGATGTTTGGTTGCCCAACTGCATCAACGTTACTTGCCAGCTGCCAGACCGACTGTACGGCTTGCTCGACAGTCCACCGATAGCGATCCGATCATTGGCGGGGCAACTTGTCGGCGCGGGCGCGGCTGACGCTCCGTTTCAACTCGGGCTGGTTATGCCGAGCGTGGCGGATAGTGCCAATTACCACTAATGACATTTCATATCTGGCATAATCTCCCGGCTGTCGGAAACGGCAATGTGGTTCTGTTAGATTCCTGGATCGCCGATGGCAATGCTAGTCTGCCAGGACTTGATGATACGCTCAGTCCTATGATCAAGGCTCTCAACGCCGAGAACGTGGTGGAGTCCACAGCGTTATCCCACACTGCCGACCGAAGTGTAGCCTCGTTCACACGTTGAGGCGCGACGCTCCAGGAAGACCAGCGGCACTCGATAGCCAGCATACTCCGGGTCGCCCTCGTGGGTAACGCCGAAACCGAGGCGCTCGTAGAAGCGCAACGCCGGATTGCCGCGCACCACCGAGGTGCGGTAGGTGCGGATGAAGGGCGGAAGGTCAGCGATCACCGCCGCCCACATGCGCTGTCCAAGCCCCTGGCCGCGCTGATCCTGGCGCAGGTAGAGCCGCCAGAGGGTGGCGATGCCCTCCGCGTTCCAGGCGAGCTGCGCCACGCCGACCACAATACCGTCGCGATCGGCCACTAGCAGCCGGATGCATGGATTGGTG
>JAAUTF010000694.1 GCA_012031775.1 Candidatus Altimarinota bacterium
CGCCGATGGGCGTGGCGAGCACGGCTTCGGCGAGCTGCGTCGACAGCGCACGCCGCTCGGTATAAGGCAGTTTGCCGGTGCGGCGGGCGGCATTGGCAGGACTGCGCTGTCCAACGGTTGGCTGTGCGCAGCTCATCGTAGACGGGCAAACCGGCAAGCGGCACCATCTGCGTCAGTTCGTGAGCGCTGTAAAGCGAATGGTCGGCAGGGCCAGCGCGCGCGTCGAGATTAGATAATTGGGGCAGAGCACGCCGTCGCGCTGGCCGGCCAGTCGCACCAGGGCGATCACCAGCGCCCGACATAGCCAGAGCCGATTCGGCGCGGTAACGATCAGATAATCGATGTCGGCGTCGCCCTCGACGTTGCCAACCGCGAGCGCGCCGGTAAGGCCGACCATTCGCACAAAGGCAGGCGCGCGATGCGCCGCGCGTAGGCCAGCGCACGTGGCTGCATGCGTGCCGCATAGTTAGCGCGCCGCCGCCGGATCTCCGGAAGCTGCGCTCGACCCTCCAACATCACAAAGTCGCCGTCGCGCATCAAGCCGGTACAGCCTGCATCTAAAATAGCACAGACACACGGCAGCGATGCCTGTACACCTACCAGATAGCGCTGCACCTCGGGCGGGCGTAGCGGGTAGTCGAAGACATCGGCGTAGGCAACAGCCCTAAGGATGGCGGCGCTAACGGCGGTGTATGTGTCTGCGCGATTATCCATCAAAACAGTCATGGCGCTACCTCGTGTGTTGATTGGGTGACAAAATACCCGGGTGCCAAGGTGAACCTATCGGCAACAAAACGTGTCACCGTGCCACCGTGTCACCGGCCACCTGTCTCGTATCAACCGCTTCTCCAATCGCCTCGGCATAGACCTGCGCCGTCTGCTCGGCGGTGCGTGCCCAGGAAAGGTCGGCGGCCCGTTGCAGGCCGCGCTGACGCAGCGCGTCGCGCAGTGCGTGATCGCAAAGGAGCTGATCGAGCGCGGCTGCGATCGCTTCAACGTCGTAGGCATCGCAGCGGAGTGCGGCATCGTCGGCGACCTCGACGAGCGCGGCCGCGTGCGAGATCAGCGTCGGCGTGCCACAGGCCATGGCCTCGATCACGGGCAAACCGAAACCCTCGTAGAGCGAGGGGAAGACAAAGGCATCGGCACCGCTGTAAAGGGCGGGCAGATCGTGCTGCGGCACATAATCGGTGAAGCGCAGTGCTGCGCCGGGATCGAGCGCGGCTACCTCGCGGTAGAGCGTGCTATTATGCCAGCCGCGTGCGCCGACGATCACGAGTTGCTGCGCGATATGCCCACGCCGATAAAGACTGTGCCAGGCGCGGATGAGGCGCAATAGGTTTTTGCGCGGTTCGATCGTGCCGACGTAGAGGATATATGGCTCATTGAGGCCATAGGCCGTGCGTACGCGCTGGATCTCGGTAGTAGCCATCGGGCGAAACTCGGGCGCAGCGGCCTCATAGGTGACGCTCACACGCTCCGGCTGCAGATGCAGCAAACGCACAATATCGCGGCGGGCGTGCTCTGAGACGGTGATGACGCGTGCGGCGCGACGGGCGGCGAGCGCCACGATCGGGCGCACAAAGAGCTGTTTGCGCCAGGGGTGAAGGTGCGGTAACAAGCTCAACGTCATATCGTGAATGGTCAGCACGTACGGGCAGGGGCTCATCAGTGGCCCGATCGAATTGGTGTAGTGGCAGAGCTGTGGCTGAAGCTGACGCAGATGCAGCGGCAGCACACACTGCATCCAGAGCATGCGGCTGGGCACCCGGGGCGGCAGCCGGTAATCGGTACACGCTACGGGCAGGCGTGCGGGGTAGCTGCCGCGGTTCGAGAGCGGCAAATATTCGTGCGTATTTCTGGCGGCCAGCAAATGCACGAACAGCTCAAGGGCGTAGTTGCCGACGCCCGAAGGACGCTCATCGATAGCGGTGATGTCAAAGGCTACGCGCACTGTGCAATTCTCCCCGCCGCGTACCGAGCCCGGTGATCAAGCCCAGCAAGGCCCAGAACAAGATGTAGGTCGCCGTAAACGCCAAGAACACATCGAACACGCCATGGATGAGGAAAGCGCCCAGCCCCAGCAGCGCTGCGCTGAGCGTCGCCCACCGCTCAGCGCTCAGTGCCTGGCGATCGAGCACGAGGCGTAGCGCCGGTGACAGGACGACGGTGAGCATAATGGCGAATGCGCTCAGGCCAAACAGGCCAGCGCCGGTGAGCACTTCCAAGTAGAGATTATTGGTGTGGATGCGCTCGTCCCACTCACCAAGGCCGAGGCGTGCGCCATAGATATGGCGATACGACATCGGGGCCGATGCCGGACAGCGGGCGCTCGCGCCACAGCTCGACGGCGACCGCCCAGAGTTCACGGCGTGGCGGCGAGGGCGGCTCCGGCTCAAGCGGCACAAACGCGGTGCTGGCGATGGCGCACCAGCCGACGGTGTTATGCCGGCAACTACTGTCGCCGGTGAGAAGGTGATAGCGCTGCGGCCCTGGCTGAACCAGCCGCCGCCGTTCTCGCGCACCATGTCCCAGCCAAGCAGATACGCCCCCGGTCGCTGCGGTGCGCGCACCTGGGCGGCCAGTGTGAGCGCTTCTTGTGGCCTGATCGTGCGCGGCAGCGGTGTGCGCAGCCCCTCGAAATCGATGAGGCGGCGGCTCGCTGCATCGTACCAGTGGTAGGACAGCATCACCGGGCGCAGGCCATCGTGACGCCAGCTAGCGCGCCCACTGTTAGTTAGCTCAACAGCTACGGTGCGCACTTCGCCGCTGCGCAAGGTGCCGAGCGGCGCAGCAAGATAGCGCGCATCGTACCAACTGCTGGTGTCTTGCGCGCCGAGGCGCAGCTGCAGCACCGGGCTCAACCCTGAGATCGCCACCATTAGTGCCAGTACCATACCACCAGCCACCAGTGAGCGCCAGAGCAAAGGCCCGGCCCCCCAACGCCGCCACACCAGTGCGAACAAGAGGCCGATAAGCAGCAGCAATACGCCCAAGGCCGCCCGACTGTACGTAAAATTAGCGCCGTCGCTACTAACAACAGCGCCATAACTCCGCCGAGGCCAGCGGAACGTCTGTGCATCGGCGACCCTACTCCGACCGCCAGCAGCAAAGCGATGGGTAGCACCGCCTCGAAATACATCGCCGCGATATTGGCGTAGGCAAAGGTACCGCTCAAACGTAGCAGGCCCTCCATCAGCGAGGGCTGCGTCTTAAAATAGCTCAGCAGCGTGAGCGCCGCCGTCGATTCGCCAAGCTCCCAGAGGCCGAGCGCGGCGCTAAGGCAGGCACCGGCCAGTAGTGCCAGTAGCAGCTGCCGAGCAAGCGTAAAACCGCTGGTGGCTAGTGCGTCGACGATGCAGAGCGCCAGCAGGCCACCTTGCAGCTGACGCAGCGTGAACTTAAAAGCGGCAGCGCGCTCCTGCGGGGCCATCACCGCGCTC
>JAAUTF010000695.1 GCA_012031775.1 Candidatus Altimarinota bacterium
GCGAGCGCGCCGCGTGTCTGCTGGGCGCGCAGGCCTTCGACCTCGCTGCGCACCTGTTTTTGTTCAACAAGTAGCGCATCAATGCGCTCGCCAAGTTGTGCGGGCGTTACGCCAAGTTTCTGGGCCAACTCGCGTAAGCTGGCCGTCTGACTATCGGCGTACTGCTCGGCACCGCGCCCGCTCAGCGCCTCAATACGGCGGAGGCCACTACCGATGCTGCTCTCGCCGACGAGCCGAATGTAGCCGATCTCGCCGGTGCGCCGCACGTGGGTACCGCCGCAAGCTCCTTGCTATCGCGCGAAGCAAAGACGGTATGCTGCTCAGACGCTGGTTCACGCTCATATGTTCCAGCTACATCGCCGCGTTCGATCGCCACCACACGCACAGCATCGCCGTATTTCTCGCCAAAAAGCGCAATCGCGCCACTTTCGATCGCATCCGGATAATCGGTGACGCGCCAGCTCACCGCACCATCGGCGCGCACCCAGGCGTTCAAGCGCTGCTCGATCGCCCGTAGCTGCTCGGGCTCCACTGCACGCGGGTGTGTGAAATCGAAACGCAGGCGCTCAGGCGCAACCAGCGAGCCAGCCTGGGCTGCGTGCTCGCCCACCACATCGCGCAGCACGCGCTGCAGCATATGCGTCGCCGTGTGGTTGCGCTCGATGTCAGCCCGGCGCTCGCCATTCACCACCGCCCGCACCACATCGCCCGGCGCAATACTGCCGTCGATAACCATGCCGTAGTGAACATTGACACCGGGCAGCGGCCGCTGTGTATCCGTCACCTGCACCACCCCGCCCGTCGCCGTGATCAACCCGCTATCGCCAACCTGGCCGCCGCTCTCGGCATAAAACGGTGTGCGGTCAAGCACTAGTTGTACGTTGCGCCCGACTTCCGCACGGCTGACGTCGTCGCCATCGGCCACTAGTGCCACAACCGTCGCTTCCACGCTGAGCGTCTCATAACCGGTAAACGTTGTCGGTGGTAGCTCGCGCTCGGCCCAGATCTCGGCATCAGCACCGCGTTTGAACTGGGCAGCCGCCCGCCCGCGCTGGCGCTGCTCGCCCATACGTAGCTCGTAGCCTACCGCATCGACACTCAAGCCCGCGTCGGCAGCAATGCGCTGTGTTAGATCGAGCGGGAAGCCGTAGGTGTCTTTCAGCGTAAAAGCGTCCTCGCCACTGACTTCGCGCGCACCACTGCTGCGTGTCTGATCGAGTACAGCAGTAAGGCGCACGATACCGCCGGAGAGCGTGCGCAGAAACTGGCGCTCTTCGCTGTCGACCGTTTCTAAAATAAAATCGCGCCGGTCGCGCAGCTCGCGATAATGTAGCCCCATCTCGCCGATAACCTCATCGACAACAGCCGGCAAGAACGGTCGCTCGAAACCGATCAAGCGCCCTTGATAGGCGGCGCGACGCAGGATACGGCGTAACACATAGGAACGCCCGTTATTGCCAGGCAGTACACCGTCGGCGATCAGGAACGCAATAGCGCGGCTGTGATCGGCCACAGCACGATAGGGCGCAAACTGCGCCCGGTAATGCAGCTCGTCGCTGCGAGCTCGGCCATGATCCGCGCGATGATGCGCACAAAAGCGTCGGTGTCGTAGTTCGAACGCACCCCCTGCATCACCATCGCCATACGCTCGAGACCCATACCGGTATCCACCGATTGCGCCGGTAGTTTCTGCATCGTCGCGCGCTCGTACTGCATAAACACGTTGTTCCAGATCTCGACATAGTCGGGATCGTCGCTGTTTACGCCCGCCGCCCTCATTTTGCTCATGTCATCGCCGGTGTAAACCGTGATTTCAGAGTTTGGCCCGCAGGGGCCGCTATCGCCCATCACCCACAGATTGTCTTTACGCCCGAAACGCAACACACGCGCTGGGTCGACCCCCTGCGCGATCCATAGATTCGCCGCTTCATCATCGGCTGGCACCTCGTCGTCGCCCTCGAATACCGTTAACCAGAGCCGCTCAACCGGCAATTTGAACTCCTCAGTCAAAAGCTGCCAGGCCATCTCGATCGCCCCGGCCTTAAAATAATCGCCGAAGGAGAAATTGCCCAGCATCTCGAAGAAGGTCTGGTGGCGCGGCGAAGGGCCAACTTCGTCAAGATCGTTATGTTTACCCGAGACACGTAAGCACTTCTGGGCGGTGACGGCGCGTGTATAGGGGCGCTTCTCGACGCCCAGAAAAACATCTTTGAACGGAACCATGCCCGAATTGACGAAGAGCAGCGTTGGGTCATCGGCGACGACAAGCGAAGTGCTTGGCACGCGGGTGTGGCCGTATCGCTCGAAAAACGCCAGGTATCGTTCACGGATCTGCGCCGTACTCAGCTTTTCCATCACAATGCCCCTAACAAGGTTACAGGTGAGAGCCTACAGCGGAGCGCCTGGAACACTGCGTCACGTGCAGCACCTGAATACTTCGACAGCGGTGTGCCACGAAAGTAGCACAAGCTTCCATATCTGGCATTGTACGGCATTCTGATGCGCTGTGTCAAACAGCGCACAAGCTATAGGTAGCTATTACCTGCACCCGCTACTCGCTGCGCAGCGCAACGATCGGATCGAGCCGCGAGGCCTGACGAGCTGGCCAGATACCGAAGAAGAGGCCGACGACAAGCGCGAAGCCAACCGCGATCGCCGCGTGCGACACGGCCACTGTCGCGGTGAGCACACCGGTCAGCGTGACAATAAAGGCAATCAGCGCACCGATCGTCAGCCCGATCAGCCCACCCGTGACACTGAGCACGAGCGCCTCGACAACAAACTGTAACAAGATATCGTTGCCGCGCGCGCCGACGGCCTTGCGCAACCCGATCTCGCGCGTGCGTTCAGTCACACTGACAAGCATAATATTCATAATGCCAATGCCGCCGACGAGCAGCGAGATCCCCGCCACTGCGCCGAGAAAGACCGTCAACAGCCCCAGGATGGTGCGCATACTGTCGAGGAACTCGGTTTGCGAGAAAATCTGGAAATCGTTCTCGTCATCGACATCCAGGTTATGCTCTTCCCGCAAGGTCGCGCTGATCTGGGTGATGACATCATCGACCTGTTCCTCGCTGCGAGCACGGGTGAAGATCGCCGTGACCGGGTAGTCGCCGCTGAGCGTCCGCTCTCCGCCCAACCGTTCCTGGGCAGTGGTGATGGGGATGATCGCGATCAGGTTGGGATATCGCCAAAGCCGGTACTCAGTTCTTCCCAGACGCCGATGACCTCGAACGTCACCCCTTTGATACGAATACTCTGCCCGATGGCGGCTGCCCCTCGAACAGGAAGTCGGCGGCGTCTGTCCCCAGGATAGCGACGCGGGTTGCGTTGGTCACATCGTCGGCAGTCAGCCCGCGCCCATAAATGTCGCGGTCAACGACGACGGTGTACATTTCGTCCGTACCAACCACTTCGATGTCGGTCGACTCGCGGT
>JAAUTF010000696.1 GCA_012031775.1 Candidatus Altimarinota bacterium
TCTAAGACTTCGGTGATCAGCGGCTGGCCACCCCAATCGAGCAGTTGTTTGGGCTGTCCCATTCGTGTCGAACTACCAGCGGCAAGCAAGATGGCGCTAATTGGTCTTGCCATGTTTATGGATGGGCGCAGCATGCTGCGCCCCTACTGCGCCCGGCAGATCGCCTCTACCAACGTGTCATCCTGGTCTTGCAAGACTGTTCGCAGATCGCAGAGCAGGCGTTGCTCGCTGATACGCGCAACTACTGGCGGCTGACCAAGGCGTAGCCTACGCGCCAGTGCGTCCGGGCTATCAACAGCAAGAGCAAGGGCGTAGCTCGCCAGCGTATCGCCGGGCAACGACCCGCCACCTACTGCGCTCTCGCAGACGCTCACCTCGGCCACAATGCCCGCGCTCATCAAACGAACTGCCAGGCGCTCACAGCGTGCGCGAACAGCATCGGCAGGTGCAGTGATCATCTGCCAGACCGGGATCTCGGCGAGCGCCATACCGCGCCGGTAGCTTTGCAAGGTCGCTGTCAGGCCGGCGATCGTGGTCTTGTCGACACGCAGGGCACGCATCAGCGGGTGGCGCTTCAGTTGGGCGATCAGCGCCGCTCGACCTACAATCAGGCCTGCCTGCGGCCCACCGAGCAGCTTATCGCCGCTGAACGTGACTAAATCGGCACCGGCGGCAACGCTCTCCTGCACCGTTGGTTCAGGTGTAAGGCCGTATGGGGCGGTGGGCAACAAGGTACCACTGCCGAGGTCGTCGAGCACAGCGACGTTATGGGCGCGCCCAACGTCGGCCATCTCGGCTAGGCTCGTCTCGTGGACAAAGCCGGTCAGGCGGAAGTTGCTGGTATGGACACGCAGCAACAGCGCCGTGCGCTCGTTGATCGCGGCGGCGTAGTCGCTCGCATATGTGCGATTGGTGGTGCCGACCTCCACAAGCGTCGCACCGCTCTGACGCAGCACATCGGGGATGCGAAAGCCACCGCCGATCTCCACGGCCTGCCCGCGCGAGACGATCACCTCGCGTCCGACGGCTAACGCGATCAGCGCCAGGTAGAGCGCAGCCGCATTGTTGTTCACCACAAGCGCGTCTTCGGCCCCAGTCAGATCGCGTAGCAACTGGCTGAGATGGCTATTGCGGCTACCGCGCTCGCCGCGCTCCAGATCGTATTCGAGGTTCGAATAACCCCCGCCCACCGCCGCCATCGCCGCCCGAGCATCAACACTCAGCGGCGCCCGCCCCAGGTTGGTCTGAATTATCACGCCGCTGGCGTTAATCACGGGCCGCAGACTCGGCGCAAGCGTATCGATCAAGCGCGCTTCCACCGCTGCCACAAGCGCATCGAGCGTAACGCCGCGCGCGTCAGCCTCGTTGGCGCGCAGAGTCTTGCGTAGGCCGTCGAGCTCGGCGCGCGCCGCATCCACAAGTAAAGCACGCGGTAGCCCGCTTGTACTAGCCCGTGCCTCGACCGTAGCGACCAATCGGTCAACACTTGGGATTGATCGCAGCACTGTCATAATGGCCTCTTTTAGCTCGACCCGCGCCGTTCTTTTTGCCACGAAAGACACGAGACCGGGCATGTCTTTGTCACCCAGTCGTCCTTTTGAACCCTGAATTGTAACCGTTACGATTCTACATGCTGCCGCCCGCTGCGGGTGATCTCTTTTGAGAGCACGGTCGGGCGCTCGGCGAAGTCGCGCAGGGCTGCGACCTCGGCCTCACTCAGGCGTTGTTCCGCCGCGCGCGCCTGCTCGCGTGGATCGATCATATCGCCACGACTGGCGCTCGTGATACTAAAACGGCGCGCAGTAGCGCCTCGTACTCTGGCGACAGACTGCGCTTACGGCGCGCCATCACTTTGCGTGCTACATCGATCATGCTCTCGATACGGTACTCGCGGAAAACATCACCGCCCCATGTGAACGGCGGAATGGTCTTCGGCGCGCTGTGAATGCCGAAGATGTTGCTGCCGGTGCCGATAACCGTGCCGCCGTTCAAGTGCAACCCGATACCAAGCTTGACATGGTCGGCCAGAAAACAGCCCAGCTTAAGCACGCCGCTATCGAGCTGGCCCAGCCCTTCGAGCACAATCCGCACGCTGCCGTAATTGTTCTTCAGGTCGCTATTGGTCGTCATGGCACCGATGTTCACCCATTCGCCGAGCCAGCTATGGCCAAGAAAGCCGTCGTGATGTTTATTGCTAAAGCCCTGGACGATGCTAGCCTCGACCTCGCCGCCAATACGGCAGGTGGGGCCGATGCTCGTCTCCCCGCGAATGCGTGCGCTCGCGATCAGGCTGTTTGGGCCGATATAGGCCGGCCCCTGGATGAAACTGAACGGCTCGATCTGTGCGCCCTCGTCGATAATCACCGGCCCGTCACGCGCATCGAGCACGATCGGCCCATCCAGACGCGCCGACTCGGCGATATACACATGGCGCCCACGCGTCACGAGTTGTGGATCATCGCCCTGAACATTGGGCAGGCGCGCGCTGAACAGCGGCAGATCGCGCACAATTTGCTCGCCACAGTGCCCGATCAAATCCCATGGAAAGCGCAGCATGGCGGGCATCTGATCGCCCTCAAGCTCAACCAAGGCGGCGAAGCGGCGCAGCTCTTCAAGCGCGACACTGGCCTGCTGCTCGCGCAGATAGTAGAGCACCGCGCTAGCGAGCGCTGGTGAAAGCCGGGCACCGAGCAGCGTACCATCGGCGACAAAGACCGTCTGCACCGTCACCGCCATCGGCTCGCCCTGTTGTCTGAGATCGCCCGGATCGTCGAGACCGCCTCCCAGGCTTGGTCGCGGAAACTGCCGCCGCATTCGGGCGTGATCATCATGGCGACCCGTGTGAGGCCGTCGTATCCGATCGTGGTGTGGTGCTGCAAACCGAGGAGACAAGGCGGCACCTCGTGGACGTGGCCACCCTCTTCGGACTCCGCCTGCTGGCAGTGGTTGCAATCGGATGAGCCACACCCACCATCGAGGAGCCGTCGATCGGGATGCATCCGGTAGCAGATGGGCTGAAGGCGACCGGAGGTCGATACCGGAGGGGTGGTGGGGTTTCCGCTCATGACTAAATTGAGATTAGGGAGGTTTGGAGTTTTATACAAGAAAAAAAGATACTTGTTTCGTTATTTGTTCAATTCATGCAGAAAACGGACAAAAAATGCGGAATGGCGTGATCCCCACGGGACCCGAACGGATCACGTCAGAACGATCCCCAGAATGACAAAAGCGATGATGAGGGATCCGGTCGCGAGCGTCCAGACGGCGGCGGCGTGGCGAGCTCCATGAAATGCCGAGCGACGAACCAGGCCTTCGCTGCGGCCACGAGAAAGAGCGCCGCCGAAGGGAGGTGGCGCTCCCTGAGAGCGAAGCTCAGCAGCGTGAGTCCGACGAGCAGGATCCAGACGAGGGTGTTGGCGCGGTTCACAGCAGGTAGA
>JAAUTF010000697.1 GCA_012031775.1 Candidatus Altimarinota bacterium
GAGCGCTGGGCCTTCGCCAACAGCTGGATCGCGGCCTCCGAGCCGCCTTGAGCACCTCGCCTGGCTACGCCTCGGCCCCGGCATTTGTGAACGCACTGGCCGTGGGCATTGGTTACCTGCTCTTACGACGGCTTGTTCGCCCCGCCATCGCCCTGGTCGCCGCGCTGCTTTGGGCCACCACACCGTACCTTGTCGCCCATGGGCGGTTGCTGCACCTCGATGGCCTGTTAACCAGCTTTGCCACCTTGAGTTTGCTGGCAACGCTTAATGTTCATCCCAGCAAACATCCACTACGTTGGCTCGCGACTTGCGGGTGTGTTTACCGGGCTGGCGTTGCTCACCAAAGGGCCGGCGCTGATCGTGCTGCCGTTGCTTGGGCTGATGCTGTTCGCTGCGCAGCTCCGCAGGGAGGAGGCCGGGTTCAGCATTCAAGACTCAGCAGATCACAGCGTTCAGAACACGCAGCGATCCAAGGCACCTGTGGCGAACAACCCAACAAAGCAACAATGGCTTGTTGTTCCATCTGTGTTATCGGCACTGCGTCGCTCGATCGCGCAGTACAGCGTGGTGTTGCTGACAGCCAGTGCCGTAATTTTGATGCTCTGGCCTGCGCTTTGGGCTGCGCCGCAGACGGCGATTGCGCGCTATCTCGATGAAATCGTCGGCAACGGTGGGCGGCCCAACGGCGATGGTCAGTTCTTCCTCGGCCAGGCCGTCGGCGACCCTGGCTGGCTCTTCTACCCCGCTCAGTGCTCTCTACCGCTTCACACCACTCGAAACGCTCGGGCTGGTGGCCCTCGTGTGCGCTGTCGGCTTTACAATGTGGCGTAAGGCCCTCGCCCCTGGCCTCTTTCCTTTTAAAGAAGGAGGACCAGGGGTAAGGATGATTAACACGCCTAAGCCTATTCCTTCTTACGAGCACTTCGCCCTGCTCGCGCTCGCGACCTGTGCGCTCTTCTGGGTTTTGGTGATGACGTTAGGGCCGAAGAAATTCGATCGTTACATACTCCCTGCATGGCCAACGCTGCTCGTGCTGGCTGCCGCTGGCCTTGTCTACGCTGCCTCTTGGCTGCACACGCTACGCCTAAAGCTGCCGCTGCTCGCCGCGCTTGCCCTCACCACGCAGCTCGCCGTGCTCGCCTGGTATCGACCGTATTATTTAAGTTACTACAACCCGCTCTTCGGCGGCGGGCGTGTGGCGCAAAATCTCTTCCTGATAGGTTGGGGCGAGGGGATGGACCAGGTCGGTGCCTATTTACGGGCGCGCCCCGACAGCGATGGCGGCCAGATCCTCTCGGCCCTGCCACCGACGCTGCAACCCTTTCTGCCCGTACCAGTGCGCAACGTCTACACCATCGATAGCGGCCCGGCGAACTATGCCGTCATCTACCGCGAGTCGCTGCAGCGCGGTGCTTACCCGCAGATCTATGCGCGCCTACAGCAGACGGTACCGCTCCATACCGTAACCATCCATGGTATCGATTATGCCTGGATCCACCAGCTGCAGCGCCCCTACACGCAGCGGTTGAATGCGCAGTTTGGCACGGCGCTGGCCTTGCCGGGCGTGACGATCGAGCAAAGCGCCACGCAGATCATTGTGACACCAGCCTGGGATGTGCGCGCTAGGCCTGTGGCCGATTATGATGTATTTCTCCATCTCTATGATAGCCAGGGTACTAAGATCGCGCAGATCGATGTGCCGCCAGGCGGGACATCACTCCCACCGAGCAGCCAGTGGCAGGCAGGCCAACAGGTCGCCCTGCCGCTCCCCTTACCCTTGCCGACCGACCTGAAGCCGGGAAACTATCAGCTTGTACTCGGCGTCTACGAGCGCAGCAGCTTTGTGCGCCTGCCGCTTAGCACTGGCCCCACCGCCGATGCGACGCTGGCGGGAGAACATGCCTTGCTGCTCGGAACGGTGACGCGACCATAAGAGTATAGAGCCTAGCGTGCAGGGTACAGTGAGCTGTTACCTCCCGCACCCTCTACCCTGTACCCGTCTGGAGAACATACGTAGTGAAGCTCAAATCCTGGCGTCGGCTGCTCACGCCGTTGCGTTTTATCGTCTCGGGCGCGTTGCTGGCCTATCTGGTCTGGCAGGCTGATCCGGCAACGATTCTCGACACCTGGCGTAATGCCAGCCCGCTGCTGCTCGTGCTCGCCTTTCTGATGCAGGTCAGTGGCCAACTGGTAAGTGCTTTTAAATGGCAGGGCTTGCTGCGCGCCGCTGGCCAGCCGTACCCCTACCTCTGGCTCGCCGGTGTATATTTCGTCGGCCAGTTCGCGGGCAATTTCTTGCCAACAACAGTCGGCGGCGACGCCGTGCGCATCGTGCAGGTGGGGCGACGTGGTGGCAGCTATGCGAGTGCGGGAGCGACCGTGTTTATGGAACGGCTGACCGGCTTTCTTGCGCTGAGCCTGATCGCCGCGATCGCACTGCTTATAGCCTCCAGCGGCTGGCTCGGCGCGCAGCTGGTGACAACACCGTGGATCATCGCCGTGACCGGGCTGTTCAGCATGGCCGCAATCGTTGCGGTGGTCGCCTCGTTTAATGCGCCACGCATCCTGATCTTGTTCGGTTTCTGGTTACCATCGCGCGCGCGCGCGCCGCTGGAGAAAGTGGCCGCTACGCTGAGCAACTTTGCGCCGGGCGCAATTGCGCGCGCCGTCGGCCTCTCGCTCGTCTTCCATAGCTTCTGGATCGGCTCGCACCTCGTCTGTGGGCTGGCGCTCAGCATCGATGCACCGTCGCTGATCTATGCGCTGATGGTGCCGATTACCGATATCGTCGGCTTGAT
This sequence comes from Candidatus Altimarinota bacterium, assembly GCA_012031775.1. Classification (GTDB taxonomy): domain Bacteria; phylum Chloroflexota; class Chloroflexia; order Chloroflexales; family Chloroflexaceae; genus JAAUTF01. Next base: position 2,799 of record JAAUTF010000697.1, read on the forward strand.
CCCGATCTTTGTCAACAACGTCGGCGCGCGCGACCTGGTATTTACACTCTATCTCGGGCAGGTCGGTATTCCAGCCGCCACCGCTATTGCCCTGGCCTTTGTTGCGTTTACCATTCGCCTCTGCGTCAGCTCGATCGGCGGTCTGGTGATGCTGTTGGGCGGCATCGATGTACGCACCAGTGAGATACGCCAAAATAGCTTATAATACGAAGTCGATAAAAAGATTATGCTGTCGGTGCTGCTGCGCAATGCGTAGCAGCACCGACATATCATTACCTATGAGTAAACCAATTGTTGCCCTCGTCGGAAGGCCGAATGTCGGCAAGTCGACGTTTTTCAATCGCCTGATCGGCGAGCGCAAGGCGATCATCGAAGATCTGCCCGGCACCACGCGCGATCGGCTGTATGGCTCGTCCTTCTGGAACGGCGTAGAATTCACCGTTGTGGACACCGCAGGCCTGCTGTTCGACATCGAAGATCCGCACTTGCCCATGGCCGAGATCAGCCGTCGCACGCGCGAGCAGGCCGACTTAGCGATCGAAGAGGCTGACGCGATCATCTTTTATGGTGGATGGCCGCGACGGCCTCACCAGCGCCGATACCGAGGTGGCCGAGTTGCTACGCACCACGAGCAAGCC
>JAAUTF010000043.1 GCA_012031775.1 Candidatus Altimarinota bacterium
CCACCGAAACGAAGATCGCGATCTGCCGATCGCTGGGACGCTGGTTTTCAGGCCGCGTTGCCGATTCCATGAGGCGAACTCCTCAGATCCAGGTCAGAAGCTATTGTCTGACATATATGACACGATCGTGGCGGTACACGGGTGTTCTTAGAAGCACTGCTGATATACACATTATACACGATACGATGCCCACAGGTCAATCGTGTATGTTCTATGTGCAAAAACTGCACACCACAAAACAAGCAAAAATAACAAAGGGTCTGGAACAGGCAGCGCCGTTCCAGACCCTCGAGAGAGGCAGCGAGAAAACCAGGGCTTAGAAGAACAGCATCGCGCGCAAATAGATTGCACCGACATCAAGCAGGTTAAATAGCGCTGCGCCCTGACCGGCGGGCGTTAGATCGAGCCAGTTGTACTTCTCTGAACTGAGCACAATGAAGTGGATCAGCAGGGCAACAACAAAGCCCAAAATGGTAAAAATCACGATATTCGTACGAACTGAACTGCGTGGCGGCATATACTCACCTCATCCCACACTACGGCAACCAGGGCTGCCAAAAGTAGACCAGCACGTGGGCGATCGCCGCGATAACACCGAAGCCCCAGAACGATTTCACCACGATATCGTGGATCAGCCAATCCTGGTTGTTGAACAGCGAACGCCATTTCGGGGGAACTAGATCGTCATCTTCACGCATGAGCGGACCTCCGGCATTCAATAAGGCTACCGTCCCTTGCTGGGGCCGTTATCGAGCGGTGAGTTTCCTTGCAGCCTGGCCGCATTAAACACCACCAACTTCTTTACGATCCCATCCGGGTTGATATAGCATGCAATTACGTGATGCTATGACAAATTATATAGGAATCAAAAGCTTCTGTCAATATTTGCTTTTGTGTCACAAGGATTGTGCAAGCTGGGGACGAAAGCAGGCTAATCTGTTGACAGATTAAGACATATAAAAAAGAAGCTTGTTCGGTCTTATGGCCGACTACAGGTGGTGATAGTCTTGCTATACTGCTGCGCAGAGCATCGTACCACAGGGTAGAGAGCAGAAAGCACAGAGTACTAGACGCGAACGCGCGCGCTCTGTGCTCTCTGCTCTCTCTCGCCTTGTGATCAAACCGACCGCGACACAGGAAGGACACAGCATGCACAATTTACGCCACCTGCTGCCATATATGGCAAAATATCGCAGCCAGTTATGTTTCGGCTTTATCTGCGCAGTGATCGGGGCCAGTGTGAGCGCACTCGGCCCCTACGTATTACGTCTCGCCATCGACGATATTACGGTCGGTGGCATTGTCCCGCAGACGCTGTTGTCTTTCGGCGGCTTGCTTGTGCTGATCGCCGTGCTCGACGGCCTATTTAAATTTGGCCAGCGTATGCTGCTCGCGGGTGTGTCGTATAGCGTCGAGTACGATCTGCGCAATACGCTCTTCCGCCGTTTTATGGTGCTCGACCAATATTTTTACAGCGAGAACCACACCGGCGATCTCATGGCGCGCTCCACGAACGATCTCAGCGCGGTGCGCCAATTCCTCGGCCCTGGCATCAACGGTACTTCAACTGCGGTTCTGACCCTCGCTGCCTCGGCAGTGCTCATGTTCACTATCAATGTGCCGCTCACCCTGGTGGTCTTGCTCTTACTGCCCTTGTCTACGCTGGTCTTCGTACTTGTCGGTAATCGCATGCGTAAGACCTTCACCAGTGTACAGGATCAGTTCGGCACGATTTCGACGCGAGCACAGGAGAATTTTAGCGGCATCCGCACAGTCAAAGCCTACGCCCAGGAGAGCGACGAGATCCGCGTCTTCGCCGAAGAGAATAACCGCTTTCGCCAGCTCAATCTGCGGTATGTGCTGCTCTCGGGCTTGCTCTGGCCCGCCATGAGCCTGATCCTGGGCACCGTCGCCGCGCTTGTGCTTTTCTTCGGCGGTCGCCTTGTGGCCGGTGGCGCGATGAGTATTGGTGAACTGGTACAGTTTAATGCCTATTTGGCGCTACTCTCTTTCCCCATGATTATGATGGGCTGGATGGTCAGCCTTTACCAGCAGGCCGCTGCTTCGATGGGCCGTATCAACGAGGTGCTGCTGCGCGAGCCGTCGATCATTACCGCGCCCGATGCGCGCCCGCTGCCGCCTGTGCGTGGTGCTATCGAATTCCGCAATGTCGGCCTGCGCTTTTATGACACCGACGCGCAACCAGACGCCCGACCGCTCAGCCGCGACTGGATGCTGCGCCATATCGACATCAGTGTGCCCGCCGGCGCTCGCTTGCGATTGTCGGCCCTACCGGCGGCGGTAAAACAACCCTTGTTAATCTGCTGGCCCGCGTGCGCGACGCCGATGAAGGCCAGGTATTTATCGACGGCGTGGATATACGCACGTACCCGCTTGAACAGCTGCGCAACAGTATCGGTTATGTGCCGCAGGAGACGTTTCTGTTCAGTGTGCCGCTGCGCGAGAATGTGGCCTTCGGCCTGGGCAGCGCGCCGCCCCAAGCCAATGACACGACACGCCTAGAACATGCCGTCGAGGTATCGCGACTCTCAAACGACCTGGTGCAGTTCCCCGACGGGCTCGATACAATGGTCGGCGAACGCGGCGTGACGCTCTCTGGTGGCCAGAAGCAGCGCGTTGCTATCGCGCGTGCCGTGCTGCGCAGCCCACCTATCCTCGTGCTGGACGACGCCATGAGCAGCGTTGACACCCACACCGCTGCCCAGATTTTAAGCGGGCTACGCCGCGAAATGCAGGGCCGCACCAGTATTATCATCGCTCAGCGCATTGCCACCGTCAAAGACGCCGACCAGATCGTGTTGCTCTACGACGGCCAGATCGTCGAGCGCGGCACCCACCAGGAGCTGCTGCGCCAGGGCGAACGCTACGCCGCTATGTACCGCCGCGAGTTGCTGGAAGCGGAATTGAATGACTAAACGGAAAAGCTGGTGATGATGCGGTTGCGGGCGACGCCCGCAACCGCATCATCACCACCACTCTTTCCTTAGGCAGGAGCTACATCCATGGCGAGGGGATTTGACGACGACGAAATAGTAGGCAAGGCTTACGATGCACAGCTCGTGCGGCGGCTGAGCGTGTTTGTGCAGCCCTACTGGCCGCGCTTGAGCATTGCGGTTGTGCTGCTGCTGCTCGCGGCACTCACCGAATTGGCACCGCCGCTACTCGTGCAGCAGGCGATCGACGGCCCCATCAGCAGCGGCCAACTCGACGGGCTGTGGCCGATTCTAGGCTTTTATAGTGCCACGCTGCTGGCAAACTTTGTTATGCGTTACGCCCACAACTATGTTATCAACGTCGTTGGCCAGGATGTAATGCGCGATATGCGTATCCATATCTTTCGCCATATCCAGAGCATGAGCTTGGCCTTCTTCGATCGTAACCCGGTGGGCCGCCTGCTAACGCGCATCACCAACGATATCGACGCGCTGAACGAGTTCCTCACCCAGGGCCTGGTGCTCATCCTGGCCGATATGGTCACCTTGATCGGTATCATCGCCGTAATGTTCGCGTTGAACTGGCGCCTGGCGCTGATCAGCCTGGCTGTGCTGCCGATCTTATTTATTGTCGTGTCGATTTACCAGCGCCTGATGCGCGCCACCTATCGCCTGGTGCGCCAGCGCTTAGCCAAGATCAACGCGTACCTCAACGAGCAGATCGGCGGGGTGCTGGTCACCCAGCTCTTCAATCGCGAGCAGCGCAGCACCCTGCATTTTGCCGAACTGAACGAAGATTACCGCCAAGCCAGCTTGCGTTCGCTGATGATCTTCGCCGTCTTTTTGCCCACCGTTTCACTACTAGCCGCGATTGGCACGGCGTTGCTGCTTTATGGCGGCGGCCAGGGTGTGCTGGCGGGCTGGGCCTCGCTCGGTATGCTCGTCGCCTTTGTGCAATATATCGAGCGCGCCTTTCAGCCGATCCGTAATCTCGCCGAGCGCTACACCATTCTGCAGGCCGCAATGGCTTCTGCTGAGCGCGTCTTCGGGGTGCTCGACACCGAAGCGACTGTCAAGGATCCTGAGCGCCCGCAGCAACTGTCGCAACCGGTGCGCGGCACGATCGAGTTCCGTGATGTTGTCTTCGGCTACGATCCCGCCGAGCCGGTGCTCAAAGGCATCAATCTGCATATTCCCGCCGGCCAGGCGGTGGCGATCGTCGGCGCAACCGGAGCCGGCAAGAGTTCACTGATCAGCCTGTTGGCGCGTTTCTACGATGTGCAGCAGGGTGCCATTCTAGTCGACGGCGTGGATATCCGCGCGGTAACACAGCAGGAATTGCGGCGCCATGTTGCCGCTGTGCCGCAAGATCCGGTCTGCTTCAGCGGAACTATCGCCAGCAACATCCGCCTGCACGACGAGTCGATCAGCGACGAGCGCGTGCGCCGAGCGGCCGAGATGGTCAATGCCGCTGCCTTTATCGAGCGTTTGCCAGGTGGCTACCAGTATATTGTGCGCGAGCGCGGCGCGAACTTATCGATCGGCCAGCGCCAACTGCTCGCCTTTGCCCGCGCGCTCGCCTTTAACCCCGAAGTGCTGCTTATTCTCGACGAAGCGACAAGCAGCGTGGATACCGCCACCGAAGCGCTTATCCAGGAAGCGTTGGAGCGGCTGCTCAGCGAGCGCACCAGTATCGTTATCGCGCACCGCCTCAGCACCATCCGCCATGTCGATCGCATCATCGTGCTGCACAAAGGTCACGTCGTCGAAGACGGTAGTCACGAAGAGTTGCTCGCCCAGAAAGGCTACTACCATCGGCTGTATCACCTGCAGTTTGCTGAGCAGATCGCGTAGACGTGGTGCGCCAGTACGTGATCGTGCTGGCAAACGCCAGGTTCAGGAATGGGGGTGCTGGTCGGTGCTGGCAGCTGCGCCGCCAGCACCGACCAGCAGCAATGGCTTTTGCAACCTTGTCTTAGGTCGACAGGTGACAGATCACAGTGTTTTGTATTCTCCTCTCTTTGGGCGCTGTCACCTGTAACCTATCCACTACATGTGGTATCATGCAGGTTGAAATTCGGCGTACATGCAGGAGCAACGTGTGACCCTGGTTTTGTTTATTCGCCACGGGACGAACGATTGGGTTCACGGCCGCCTGGCCGGATGGACACCGGGCGTGCATTTGAATGAAGAAGGGCGTAAGCAGGCCGAAGCGCTCAGCCAGCGCCTTGGCGATCTGCCGATCGCCGCGATGTATAGCAGCCCTCTTGAGCGCACCGTTGAGACAGCGCAGGCCGTCGCGACACCGCGCTCGCTCCACCTGCGCTTAATCGAAGGGCTCGGCGAGGTGCGCTATGGCGAGTGGCAGGGCGCGGAGCTAAAAGAGCTTTACAAACACGACTTGTGGCCCGGTGTGCAACACTACCCCAGCGGCACACGCTTCCCCAATGGCGAAACGCTCGGCGAAGTGCAAGCTCGCGCTGTGGCCACCATCGATTCGCTGCGCGCACAGCATCCGCAAGAGATCATCGCGCTGGTGTCGCACGCCGACCTGATCCGCCTCGTGGTCGCCTATTACATCGGTATGCACATCGATCTTTTCCAGCGGCTGGTGATCAATCCCTGCTCGGTCACCGCGATCAGCTTCGAGCGTATGGGGCCACGTATGCTGGCATATAACGATACCGGCTCGCTCGAACATCTTCGCCCACGGCCCGAACCGGTAGCCGAAAACGCCGGAAGCACAGACGGACGGTAGCGTTCCGCAGAGCGATCCCACCGCCGCCGTAGCAGACGACGGCAACGCCCCGGCCAACGGAGCGGCACATGTGGGCACCGCAGCAGCAGAGTAAATGCAATGTCTGAGTTCACCTACGATCTCGACGCAGTTTCGCGCATCACCGCCGGCGCAGTCGGCCCCAAAGGCCAGCGCGTTTTCTACGTGCAGGCGCGGCGCGGCACCCGCCTGATCTCGCTATTGGCCGAGAAAGAACAGGTGCGTGCCCTCGCCGACGCGATCGAGCGTCTGCTCGACGGTCTGGCCGAGCGCAATCCGCGGCTGACGACCTCCGACGATATGTTCGTCGCCGATATGAGTCTTGAAGAGCCGATCGAGCCAGAGTTCCGCGTTTCCCAGATGGGCCTTGGCTACGATAACGAGCGCGATATGGTCGTCTTACTTGTCCAGGGCGCAAGCGACGAGGAGGAGGGCGAAGCCCCGACGGCGCGCTTCTCCGCGACGCGCCCACAAATGCGCGCGCTTAGCATCCACGCCGGCCAGGTCGTGCAGGCCGGGCGACCGATCTGTGGCAACTGCGGGCGACCGATCGACCCCAGCGGCCATTTCTGCCCACAGCGTAACGGACACGGGCCAATATATGGATGATGTGCGCGCGCGCTTTTGCCATCGAGAGGCGCGCACGCACGTTGTTTCTTACGCAATCAATGGACGATAACGATCAACAATCGATCGAACTCGACATCGCCCGACTGCTCGACTTGCTCGCCCAGGGTGAGATGGCGGTTGAGACGTCGATGCCGTATAGCAGCAACTACACTTTGCTCACCAGCGTTGTGCAGGATAGTATGCGGGTGCTGGCCGTCTACAAGCCGCGTCGCGGCGAACGCCCACTGTGGGACTTCCCACGTGGCACGCTCTACCGCCGCGAGGCCGCCGCGTATGTCGTGAGCGAAGCGCTCGGCTTTGGCCTTGTGCCGCCGACTGTGGTGCGCGATGGGCCGTATGGCGTCGGCGCAGTACAGCTCTTTGTGCCGAATGACGAAGAGTCGCATCTTTTTACGATGCTCAAGGAGGGCGGCTACGAAGATGTCATCCGCCAATTGGTGGCCTACGATTTCCTGATCAACAATGCCGATCGCAAAAGCGGCCATTGCCTCAAAGGCCTCGATGGTCGGCTCTGGGCGATCGACCACGGTATCTGCTTTCATTACGAATATAAGCTGCGCACCGTGCTCTGGGATTTTGTCGGCCAGCCGATGCCCGATTTTGTGCTCGACGGCCTTACTCGCTTTCAGACCTTGCTGGACGAAGGCGGTTCCCTGAGCCGCGCGCTCGACGATCTGCTCGACAAAACCGAGGTGCGCGCCCTGCGACGGCGGCTGAAGATGCTGCTCGACAGCGGCAAATATCCCGCCCCTGGGCCTGGCCCCAATGTGCCCTGGCCGCCCGTCTGATCGTTCCTCACAGATCTCTCCTAGAGCCCTTCATAGTGGCTTCACAATTCCTTTCTATAGTGATGGCATAAGCGCTGGTTTGTGAAGGATGTACCTGCCAGTGTCGAGGGCTAAACCGCCGCCACTGGCAGACATACACTTTCTGCTCAATTAGGAAGGAATCACTATGGAACGCTCGCGTAACTGGCCCGCGTGGATCGCATTGGCGCTAGCAAGCATGGCTCTCTTTGTCGCGTTGAGCGGTCGCAGTGATCGCCACGGCTGGCACGACCGGGATGTCATATTCGGCTCAGCCCACGCTGAGCGCGGCCCCGATGTACGCTTCTTTCAAGACGAGGTTCGCCCTGGCATACCAGCAGCACCGGCTGCTCCCGAAAGCGATCGATTTATGGGCCGTGGTGAGGGCTTCGGCCCGCGCGGCGATATGATGTGGCGTGGCCATCACCGTGGCCCCGGCTTCTTCAGCTTCCTCGCGCCGCTGTTCGTTGCTTTTCACAGCTCGCTGGCCTCGCACTGCTGGGCTGGCTGTTGTATAAACTGATCAGCGACCGCCGCAACCCGCCCGCCAGTAGCGCCCCGCCAATACCCAACCCGCGCGTCGAGTAACAATAGGAGGTGACGCAACAGCGGTAGTTCATGCCGCTGTTGCGCTACATAGCTATATGGCAACTCGCACGGTACTTGTTGTCGACGATGAACCTGGCATCGTCACCATCGCGCGCGATTACCTTGACCGCGCAGGCTTTCGTGTGCTTACCGCCAGCGATGGCGAGACGGCGCTCCGCCTCGCGCGCAACGAGCGCCCTAGTCTGCTGGTGCTCGACCTGATGCTGCCCGGTATCGACGGCCTCGATGTGGTACGTAGTTTGCGGCAAGATCCGGCGACACGCAAGTTGCCGATTATTATGCTAACTGCTCGTGTCGAGGAGGCCGACCGTCTGATCGGCTTGGAGCTTGGTGCCGACGACTACATCACCAAGCCGTTCAGCCCGCGCGAACTAGTCGCGCGAGTGCGCGCTGTGCTGCGCCGCAGCGAAGGCGACACGCTGACAGGCGCTGTTTTGCAGTTCGGCGAGCTGACGCTCGACCTGGAGCGCCGCAGTGTGCGACGTAGCGGCGAGCAGATCGAACTGACGGCCACCGAATTCGATCTGCTCGCCGTCCTGGCGCGCGAGCCGGGTCGCCCCTTTACTCGCGCTCAGCTGCTAGAGTTAGTCTACGATGTGAGTTATGCCGGCTACGACCGCACCGTCGACGCGCATATCAAAAATCTACGCCGCAAAATCGAGCCGGAGCCGCAAAACCCGCACTATATTTTGACGATTTATGGGGTTGGTTATAAATTCGCCGAGCTATAAGTCGCCAACTACCGCTATGGCATCTATCTTCCGCCCGCAGGTCTTTACATTGATGCTCACTGCCTTCGCCATGGTAATTATTCTGGGCGTGGGCGGTATGGCACTGCTCTTCGGCCTGGCGGTGGTAGGTGCGCGCGACTCAGCGCGTAACAACATGTCAAACGGGTTTTCCTACTGGGGTGCGCCCGCCGAGCTTGGGCGCTACTATGCGCGCACTGGATCGTGGGAGGGTGTGGAGCAAGAGTTCACCCTGCTCGACGCACGACGGCACGACGGCGATGTGCTGCTGCTCGATGCGTCCGGCACGCTCGTCGGCCTCGTCGCGCGCGCGCACGAGCCAGCCGCATGCCGTTGCCGCCAGCGGGAGTTCCGCACGGCTTGCCGACCGATCTACGCGAGGAGCTAGCCAGCGGGTATAGCGTTCAGGCACTGCCGATCGAGGTTGGCGGGCAACAGGTCGGCACGCTGATGGTCAGCTTTCAGAGCGGCATGTTCGACGAAAGCTGGCGTGAGGGCGAGCGCCGTATCTTCCAGGGTGTGCTTAGCGCGATGCTCGGCCTGGCCGCCATTCTTTTTGGCCTGGCAACGTTGTTCGCTGGGCGTATCAGTACGCCCTTGCGCCGGATCACCGCCGCCGCACAGCGTTTAAGCGCTGGCGATATGCAGGTGCGCGTGCCGCGCCATATGGTGCGCGAGATCGACGAGCTTTCCGGGACTTTCAATCGGATGGCCGATGCTCTGGTGAGCGCCGATCAACAGCGTCGCCAACTCACTGCGGATGTGGCCCATGAGCTGCGCACGCCGTTGTCGATTATCAAGGGGCGTCTCGAAGGTATCCAGGATGGCATCTACACCGCCGATGACGAGCAGATCGATGGGTTGCTCGACGAAGTGGCTTTACTGGAGCGCCTGATCGAGGATCTGCGGCTACTGGCGCTGGCGGAGGCCGGCCAGCTGCCACTTTTTCCCGAGCCCGTGGATGCCGCCCGGCTGCTGGCCGATACACGGCGCTCCTTCGCACAGCAGGCCGAGGAGCGCGGTGTGCAACTGGTGCTAACAGTGAGCGCGCCGCTGCCCGACCTCACCGCCGATCCACAACGTCTTGCGCAGGTGCTCGGAAACTTGGTGAGTAACGCCCTGCGCTACACCAGTGCAGGCGGCGCTGTGACTTTGCGCGCTACTGCTGTTACCCAGGTGGTGCCGGGGCGTGAAGAAGCACCAGCTGTGGAATTTGCAGTAAGCGACACGGGCAAAGGCATCGCCACCGCCGACCTGCCGCATATCTTCGATCGCTTCTGGCGCGCCGACCGTGCCCGCACACGTAGCAGTGGCGGCGCAGGCCTCGGTTTGGCGATCACACGCCGTATCGTCGAGGCACATCACGGCCAGATATGGGCCGAGAGCGAGATCGGTAAGGGGACGACGATCAGCTTCGTTATTCCAGCTGAAGGCTGATCCGGTGGGCGCTATTGTGCTGGTGCTCAGTCCGGTATCGTCTGGCGGTACGAACAAACTTGCCGCCGCGACATATCCCTTGCTCCGCCATCGATGTACTGGTGAGCAAAAAGTGCTCGCTCACACGAAGAACGGAGACAACGGTACGTGCGCACAGGCAGCGCCACGTTCAAAAATCGCGGCGGTGAAACGCCCCATCTATTCCTTACTCGTCCTCAACAAGATCGTAGGCGTGGGTAACGCCATTGGCGCGCCCGTTGCCGCGAACCGGTTTGCTATCGGGCAAGTGCGCGTAAATCTGCGTGGTCGACAGCGAGGCATGGCCAAGACGCTCCTGCACCTCACGCAGTTCAGCACCGTTGCTTAGCATATGCGCAGCAAAGGAATGGCGCAGCGTGTGCGGCGTCAGCTCATCCAGCCCCACCTGCTCGGCGTAGCCCTTGAGGATCAGCCAGAAGCCCTGACGCGTCAGCGCTTGCCCCGATGGTTCAGGAACAACCCTTCGCAAGCTTCGACCGCGGCGCGGCTCAGTTGTGGCCGGGCGATATCCAGGTACTCCTCCAACGACGTTACCGCAGTTGCGCTCAAGGGCAGCACCCGCTCGCGGCCCGCTTTGCCCACACAGCGCACCGTCGCAGCGTCGAGCGCCAGGTCGCTCGTATCGAGCGCCACCAGTTCACTCACCCGCATGCCCGTCGCATAGAGCAACTCGATCATCGCCTTGTCGCGCAGGCCCTCCGGCGACGACGAGCGCAGCGGTAGCTCGAGTAACTCGTCTACCTGATGCGCCGAGATCGCGCGCGGCGGCGTGCGATCGACCCGCGGGGAGTCGATCTGCTCCGTCGGATCGGAGGTAATCTGGCTGCTTGTATGCAAATAGTTGTAAAACGACTTCACTGCGGCAGTACGCCGAGCCAGCGTCGAGTTCGCATAACGACGCTCACGCAAAAAGATCATAAAACCGAGCACATCCTCGTGGCTGGCTTCCGTCGCATCGGCGATACCGCGCTCGTTGAGGTAGACCCGATACTGCTCTAAGTCGGTGCGATAGGCCGATGTCGTATTATTCGACATCCCTTTTTCGCCCGTCATGTGCGCGAGAAACTCTTCAATAAGATCCTGCATACCACAACCTTGCCCGATCCGCCCGGCATTTCCGCACGGCGCAGCCCTTCTTCCGTCATCGCCCGACCGCAACCGTACGGCGTATGGTAAACCAAAGGCACAGCGGTGTCAATCTCTCTGCCTCGACCGTATCGTTCGTCTTCAACGACAGCTTGCTCACGATCGGCACCTCACGGCGAGAAATCGACCCTTATTGTACCACGTCCACAACCGCATCTCACGCTGCATTGAGCCTCAAAATGAAAGCTCCGTCTAGGGCGCTCTGTGCTCTGTGCTCTGTGCTCTATGCCCTGGTAATGCCTCATTTCTATACTCAACCTATGGCTCCATACATCCACATCATACACTCCGAGGCCATCGTATGCGCTTTCTAATCGACCAACGTTCCTTCGAAGAGATGATCGCCCGTAGTGAACACCCGCGCGATTGTTTTGTCCGCGACCGCGAGTATCTGCACCATATGTACGTCGATGGCGTAAAATATGTGGTGGCGCGCGCGTCTACGCCGGGATCAAAGAGGCTACGGCAGCCGGTGACACCGATGCACTGCTGCATCTGAATATGCACGTACAAGACCTTGAACGGCTTATCGGCGAGGCGCGCGCAAAGGGCGTGAACCTCAGCAGCACGCGAATGATCGGCGACGCACCGCCGACCGACGATGAGGCTATGCCGAAACTTGAAAATAGTTTTGTGCCCACCGCGCCGCAGACGATCGACGATACCGGCCTCAACCGTACCTTTCTCACCGAACATTTCCTGCGCATTCTCTACAACAAAGGCCGTGCCACCGGTCGCGAACTGGCCGACAATATGTGCCTCACTTACGCAATTCTCGACCCAATTATCGCCGATCTGCGCAATATCGAACAGATCGACATTATTGGGCAGCGCAGCTTTGGCGACCTGAACTACGAATATGTACTGACACCGCGTGGCAATAGCGCCGCCATTACTGCGCTTGGCAAGACGCAATACGTTGGCCCCTGCCCGGTGCCGCTTGAGCGCTGGATCGAGTCGGTCAAGGCACAGAGCGTAAAAAATGTCAGAGTCACCCGGCGCAACATCCGCGAAGCCTTTCAAGGCCTGGTGATCGACGAGTCCATCCTTAATATGGTTGGCCCGGCGGTGAACAGCGGCTCCTCGGTGATGCTCTTCGGTTACCCCGGCAACGGCAAGACAACGATCGCCGAACGTATCACGCATCTGATGGGCGACGATGTCTTTATTCCCGCTACCGTCTACGCCGATGGTGCGGTGATCAAGCTGTACGACGCAATCGTCCACGAACCGCCGCGCCACGCCTTGCCCGAAGACCTAGAGTACGACCAGCGTTGGGTGCGAATCAGTCGGCCGGTGGTGATCACTGGTGGCGAGTTGACGCTCGAACAGCTCAATTTGATCTACAACGAGACCTCGAAAATCTACGAGGCACCGTTTCAAATGAAGGCCAACTGTGGCATCTTCCTGATCGACGACTTTGGGCGACAGCAAGTGCGCGTCTTCGATCTGCTCAACCGGTGGATTGTGCCGCTGGAGAAGCGCTACGACTTTCTTAACACCGTCACTGGAATGAAAATTCAGATCCCCTTCGACCAACTGATTATGTTTTCAACCAATTTAGATCCCAAAGATCTCGGCGACGATGCCTTGCTGCGGCGTATCAAGTTCAAATTCGAGATCATTGACCCCACCGAGGCACAGTGGCGCGAGATCTGGCAAATTATGTGCAGAGTGCGCAAAGTGCCCTACGACGATCGCGGGCTCGATTACCTGGTGGAAAAGTGGTATAGACCCGACGACCGGCCCTTCCGTATGTGCCAGCCGCGTGATATCCTCGACCAGATGATTTCGATCGCGCGCTACAATATGGAAACGCCGCAGCTCAGCGCCGATCTGCTCGACGCCGCGTGTGTGACCTACTTCCCAAACAAAGAGAAAAAGAACTTCGGCGCAAAAGTACGCCTCGATTTGTAACCTGCTGCTGTAAGACAAGGTTGCAAAAAAGCCGTTGGTGCTGGTCAGAACGTGACCGTACTGGCCAACCACATCTAAGAAGCGATGGCGCTGCTATTACTTCTCAGACTAGCCTATGCACAAAGCCGAGCAAGACGCTTTACAGACCAATCGGCTATAAATCCGATAGCTGATGGTTGTAAAAATTTTGTAATCGCATCAGGAAGCTGAAAAGCCGGGCTACCGCCCGGCTCTTTTATTGCAAAAAACGGCAGTGGAATGAGGATTACATAGACAAGCCCAAGGCTATCAGCTATAATTCCAGTATAGAAATATTTATTATTTTTGGCATCTAACACCCTAAAAAACTTGTACAAAGGGTGTGATACTGCACACGGCGTAGCCGCGTGTAGCACCACAAGTTGCTTGTAGACCCGTGCGGGTCACTATGAATTGGCCTGGAAGGAAAGCGAGATCACCGTGACCGGAGTAATGACGCTCTACCGCTCGACGATCGGCAAAAAGGCGATTATGGCATTAACCGGCTTCGTGCTGGTTGGCTTTGTCGTCTTCCACATGTACGGCAATTTAAAAATGTACTACGGCGCTGAAGAGTTTAACGCCTATGCCGCCGGCCTCCGCGAGATCGGGCACCCGATCTTTCCCTACGAGCAACTGCTATGGATCGCGCGTATCATTTTGATCGGCGCGGTGGTGCTGCACATCTGGTCGGCCTACCAACTAACGATGCATAGCCGCGCAAGCACGATGAGCAGTCGCGTGAGCGGCATGGCGCGCTACGGCCAGAAGAAGACGCTTCAGGCCAGTTATGCCTCGCTGACGATGCGCTACGGCGGGGTGATCCTTTTGCTCTTTATCCTGTTCCATCTTGCTCACCTGACGTTCGGTTGGGTCGGTTATGGGCCTGGGCAGTTTGCGCACCCCGAGGGCACCGAGTTTTCGACCTACCAGAATGTTGTCGTCGGCTTCCAGAATCCGCTGGTGTCGATCTTCTATATTGCGGCGATGCTGGCCCTGGGAGCGCATCTCTACCATGGTATCTGGAGCATGTTCCAGACGCTAGGCTGGAACAATCGCAACTGGACACAGGCGCTGCGCGGCTTGGCGATCTTGGTCGCGGTAGTAGTGGTGGTAGGTAACATCTCGTTTCCGCTCGCCGTGATGGCAGGAATTGTGGCATAGGCTGCAGCATGGTACGCCCCTACACCACGGTGAAACTTTCGATATAACGAGGAGTTATGCAATGTCAGAGATGACGACCGATACAAAAACTATCGTCAGGCCAGGCGTGCGCACGGTGGAATTCACCGATGTTGAGCTGCGCTCGGGCGCGCCAGATGGGCCGATCGAGCAGCGCTGGGATCGCCATCGGTTTGAGATGAAGCTGGTGAACCCAGCAAACCGGCGCAAGTTCACTGTGCTCGTGGTCGGCTCCGGCCTGGCCGGTGGTGCGGCAGCGGCGACACTGGGCGAGCAGGGTTACAACGTTAAGTGTTTTTGCTACCAAGACAGCCCACGGCGCGCACACTCGATCGCCGCGCAGGGCGGTATCAATGCGGCGAAGAACTATCGCAACGATGGCGATAGCATTTTTCGCCTGTTCTACGATACCGTGAAAGGCGGCGACTTCCGCGCCCGTGAGAGCAACGTCTACCGGCTGGCACAGATCAGCGTGAATATTATCGACCAGTGCGTCGCCCAAGGTGTGCCCTTTGCACGCGAATATGGTGGCCAACTCGACAATCGCTCGTTTGGCGGTGCCCAGGTCTCGCGCACATTCTACGCGCGCGGCCAGACGGGCCAGCAGCTGTTGCTCGGCGCGTATCAGCGCTCGAGCGCCAGATCCACGCCGGTACGGTGCAGATGTTCCCACGCAACGAAATGCTCGACCTGATCCTGATCGACGGCCGCGCGCGCGGTATTGTCACCCGCGATATGGCGACAGGCAAAATCGAGTCGCACGTCGCCGATGCGGTAGTGCTGGCGACCGGCGGTTACGGCAATGTTTTCTTCCTCAGCACCAACGCCAAAGGCTGTAACACAACGGCAATCTGGCGAGCGTATCGGCGCGGAGCCTACTTCGGCAACCCCTGCTTCACCCAGATTCACCCGACATGCATCCCGGTTTCCGGCGACTACCAGAGCAAGCTGACGCTGATGAGCGAGAGCTTGCGCAACGACGGACGCATCTGGGTGCCGCTGAAGGCGGGCGACACGCGCGCGCCGAATCAGATCCCGGAGGCCGAGCGCGACTACTTTTGGAGCGTAAATATCCGAGCTTCGGCAACCTGGTACCACGCGATGTGGCCTCGCGTAATGCCAAGCAGGTTTGCGACGAGGGTCGAGGCGTTGGGCCGGGCGGCCTCGGCGTGTACCTCGACTTCGGCGATGCGATCAAACGCCTCGGCAAGAAGGTGATCAGCGAGCGTTATGGCAACCTGTTCGATATGTATAAGCTGATCACCGACGAAGATCCCTACACGATGCCGATGCGGATCTACCCCGCCGTCCACTATACAATGGGTGGCCTCTGGGTCGACTACAATCTGCAAAGCACGATCCCCGGGTTGTTTGTGGCGGGCGAGGCGAACTTCTCCGATCACGGCGCGAACCGGCTCGGCGCATCGGCGCTGATGCAGGGGCTGGCCGATGGCTATTTTGTGCTACCGTACACGCTGGGCAACTATCTGGCGCAGAACGCTGCACTGCCCAAGGCTGGTCCCGATCACCCAGCGGCACGCGAAGCTGAGGCCGATGTGCGCCAGCGCGTCGAGGGCTTGCTAGCCGTAAGAGGCACACGTACTGTCGACAGTTTCCACCGCGAACTAGGAACTTTGATGTGGGACTATTGCGGCATGGGGCGCAACGAAGCCGGCCTCAAATTCGCACTAGAGAAAATCCCGGCCCTACGCGAGGAGTTCTATGCTACCGTGAATGTGCCGGGTAGCGCCGATAACCTCAACCAGGCTTTGGAGAAGGCCGGCCGCGTGGCCGACTTCTTCGAGTTGGCCGAACTGATGTGTACCGATGCTTTGCACCGCAGCGAGTCGTGCGGCGGTCACTTTCGCGAGGAAAGCCAGACGCCGGAGGGCGAGGCGCTGCGTAACGACGAGAACTTCTCCTACGTTGCGGCCTGGCAGTTCACCGGCGTGGGCAACAAGCCTATTTTGCACAAAGAAGCTCTGGACTTTGAGTATGTCAAGCCGAGCCAGCGCAGCTATAAATGAGAGTGTATGGCGCGGCGCA
>JAAUTF010000044.1 GCA_012031775.1 Candidatus Altimarinota bacterium
GGGCGCGACGGCTGCCGGGCCTGCGCCCGGCGCTTGCTATTCATCTGCTCAAATCCACCTCGTTCGCGAACGCCTCGTACTCGGCTGCCTCGGCGCTACCGCAGCAGATCCCGATCTTGGCGCTGCCCTTTGTTGCGGCGGATATTTTTGTGCTTACCAAGAACCAGGCGATTATGGTTTATAAGCTGGCACTGGCTCACGGCGCACCGCCCGAGTTTCAGGCGCGTATGATCGAGATCACGCCGGTGATCGGCGGCGCGTTCATCTGGCGTC
Organism: Candidatus Altimarinota bacterium; assembly: GCA_012031775.1. Taxonomy (GTDB): domain Bacteria; phylum Chloroflexota; class Chloroflexia; order Chloroflexales; family Chloroflexaceae; genus JAAUTF01. The sequence goes on from JAAUTF010000044.1 coordinate 274, forward strand.
AGGTCGCGCGGAGCTTGGTGAGCCTAATTCCGATCTGGGGCGTGGTGCCGAAGGTCGCTATTGCCTACGCGGGTACCTATACCACGGGTTTTGCCGCCTGGCAGTGGTACGCCAACGGCGATAAAATCTCGCGCCAGAATCTGGCCGAAGTTTCGCAGAAAGCGCTGAGCCAGGGTCGCGAGATCGCCGACCGGTTGGTCGCTCAAATTAAAGAGCGCCAGGCGAAGATGACGTCGGCGGGCACCAAACACGCATCCCCGTGGTGGGAGCGCCTACGCCTGCGCCTGCCGGGCAAACGGGAACCCGCACCTCCCGCCTTACCAGTCCCCCCCGATGAGCAGACGAACACTGAATAAGGTGACGTTCGTTATCAGGTCGCTTCAGGCATGGGGCTGCGAGCGAAGGTTACTATACACGGAGAAGCAATAGCGCCTATGGATCGTTTTGTCATTGAGGGCGGCCATCGCCTGTCGGGTGCTATCAGCCCTGCTGGCAACAAGAACGCCGCTCTACCTCTGCTCGCTGCCTCATTGCTTACAAACGAACCGCTCACATTGCATAATATTCCGAATATTGGCGATGTCCGCACCAAACTGCAGCTGCTCGAAGGGGCTGCATGTGCATATCGAGCGTACTGGACTGCATAGCTACGTGTTTAACGCCGCGAAGATCAGCACCGACGATCCCGAGGTCGCTCTCTGTCGAAAGATCCGCACCTCCCCTTTGCTAGCAGGGCCATTACTGGCACGGCGTGGTGCGGTGACGCTGCCGCGCCCTGGTGGCGATGGCATCGGGCGGCGGCGACTGGATACGCATTTTCTTGCACTACGCGCCCTGGGTGCCTCGGTGGAGGTGACGTCGAGCAGTTATGTTATGCGTACAGAAGGCCTACGAGGAGCCGATATCTTCCTCGATGAAATGAGCGTGACCGGCACCGAGCAGGCGGTGCTGGCGGCGGTGCTAGCAGCGGGGTGTACCACAATCGGCAACGCGGCCTCGGAGCCGCACGTGCAGGATCTGTGTCGCTGCCTGGTGGCGATGGGAGCGCGCATTACGGGCATCGGCACCAATGTGCTGGAAGTCGAAGGTGTAAACGCTCTGCACAGTGCAGAATTCAGCGTTGGCCCCGATTTTATGGAGGTCGGCTCGCTGATCGGCCTGGCCGCAGTAACCGGCAGCGAGCTGCGTATTGTCGGTGCCCGCCCACGCGATCTACGTATGGCGCGGCTGATATTTGGGCGCCTTGGTGTAACATGGCGCGACGAGGGCGACGACATTGTGGTGCCGGGCGAGCAGGAGTTACAAGTCAGGGACGACATGCACGGCGCTATTCCTAAGATCGACTCAGCACCCTGGCCGGGTTTCCCGAGCGATTTGATGAGCACAGCGTTAGTGGTTGCAACGCAAGCGCGCGGCACGGTGCTTGTCCACGAGAAGATGTTCGAGAATCGGCTTTACTTCGCCGATCGCCTGATCGGAATGGGCGCGCGTATTGTAATCTGCGACCCGCACCGTGCGGTGGTGGTTGGGCCGGCGCGTCTCTACGGTGAGCCCGATGGCCTGCCGAGCCCAGATATTCGTGCCGGCATGGCGCTGCTCACTGCGGCGCTCTGCGCAAAGGGCAAAAGTGTGATCTATAACATCGGCCAGATCGATCGCGGCTACGAGCGTATCGACGAGCGGCTGGCGCAACTTGGAGCGCGGATCGAGCGCCGCAGCGAATAAGGGTGCTCTGCACGAGTGCGGCATGCTGCGCCCGTGCAGAGCATTTTAGGCCAGGGATGCGATACACGCCTCACCCTCGTTGTTGGCGTTGCTCACAAAGGGCGAGACGGCATAAGCGCGCATCTGCTCGGCGGAGTAAGGCTGCAAAAGATCGCTGAGCACCTCAAGCGGCTGCTGTGGGTCGAGCCACGCGGTGTAGTGTGCTGCTGGAATAATCACTGGCATACGATCGTGCAGTGGCTGCATTAGCTCATTAGCCGCAGTAGTGATAATCGTGCAGCTCAACACTGGCTCTCCCTGCGGGCTGCGCCAGAATTCCCAGAGGCCGGCAAGGCCAAAAACCGGGCTATCGGCGAGATGAATGTGGTACGGCTGTTTGCTTTTGCCCTGCGTCAGCCACTCGTAGAAGCCGTCGGCGGGCACCAGACAGCGCCGCTGCCGAAAAGCGGTACGAAACGAGGGCTTCTCGGCGAGCGTCTCGGCGCGCGCATTGATCATCCGTGCGCCGACCGAGCGGTCTTTTGCCCACGACGGGATCAGCCCCCAGCGCATCATGTCGAGCCTATGCTGCTCATCGCGCAGGCGCACCACCGGCACCTCTTGCGTCGGCGCGATGTTATACCGCGGTGTGAGCTGTGGCACATCGGCTAGCTCGAACTGCCGGGCTAGCTCGTCACCGCTCGTTTTAAGCGTATATCGTCCACACATAGTAGTTATGAAATAGAGTCGGCAGTCTTGCTAGCTTCGCTGGCAAAACTGCCGACTCTATTCCTCCCGTAAACCTTAATTAGCTAGTCGGCGGGTCGAGCCGTGTCGTTTCACTCGTATGCGGCTCGTGCTCGATCGGCACACTCTGCGACTTTCGTCGGCGGCGGGGCTGCTTCATTCTCCTCGCGCTGGCGCGAGACGAAGGTAGCGAGTTGCTCGTTGAGTTGCGAAATACCGCGTGTCATCAGCTCTTGAAAGTCGCGCACCGCCGGTGCCTCCTGGGCCTGCTTCACCGCCTGCTGCCCCTTCGTTGCCATAGTCTGCACATTTGGGTCTTGCTGGATGTTGCGGGCGGCATTCTGCATTTGGGTGCCGAGCTCGCGCATACCGGAGAGAAAATCGCGCTGCATCGTCTTGAAGCGTTCGCTCTCGATCGCGGTGCGAAAGACCTGCTCGATCTGCTGGCCAAGCTCACGCAGTTCATCGGCAAGGGCGGACTGGCGGGCCTGTTCTTTTGCGGCTTCATCAGCTGCGCTTTGTTTGGCGTCGTTGGATTCGGTCATTGGGGGCCTCCTCTATAGAACCTATGACTTCTGTTGCGAGCGGCGTGCCAACCATAGGCCACCAGCACACGCAAGCAGGCCGAGCGTCGCGCCGAAGGCCACACGAGCGCTCGTATTACGGAGACGATACGGGTCGCGCGCTTGTTCGCCGCTGCGCACGGCGCGCGCGATCTGATAGGGTGCCACAAGCTGTATGGGCGATGGCACTGTGCTCGCCCCTTGATGATGGCCGAGGGCAACTTGAACAAATGGCTGACCGCAGCGCGAACAGTGTACCGCTAGCTCGGCGATCACCCATTCACCGGGCGTATTCGTCAGACATTGATCGAGCTTGTCGGGACGCAGCAGGGCGAAGCGGTATGTCGGATCGGAGATCTCGATGCCAGTGAGCATACGCATAAGACGTTCGTCGGCGGCGAAGGGTTGCGCGCGCGCTGATCGATAGCCGATCACCAGCGGGTACTCAGCGGTATACGACAATAGATGCGGTAGGTCGGGCAAGCTGTTGACACTGTCGAGATCGAGCGCGAGGATATACGTGCCGCGCGCCGCCAGCCAGCCATCGTAGAGCGAAGGGCCATAACCCCAGCGGTGGCTGTGATGGATGATCATGATTGGCGCGTAGGTAGCGGCAAATTGGTCGGCGATGCGCCCACCAGTGTCGCTGCTGCCGTCGTTGATGAGGATGATTTCGAATCCGAGACGGCACGCTGTAGCGCTGCGAGCAGTACTGGCACTGCAGCTTCAAGACTAGCTGATGCATTGTGGAAGGGAAGAACCACCGAAAGCGGCGCTGCAAACACATTCCACCTCAAGCCTAAAGCGGCCTTGTGGGCCGGCTGGCTACTGATCTTTTAAGTAGTCAGCACACATCTGGCTACCGTAAAGTATAGCATATCAGGGCGCTTACCGCAGTTGTACCAAGCTTAGGGATAGGGCGATTGTAACGTCTTGGGGCTTGGCCGCCCACACCGCACGCCGAAGGCGACGTAGAACAGATACATAGGAGCACTGTATGACAATTTTCTAATCGAATTGTTATGCAAATAATGGAAGTACTAGATTTCACGGCGACAGAACGCCGCAGTTGCTCTTTAACAGAAATTCATCTTAAAGCTGTCACCACTGCGGAGTGGGAACACAAGCTATTGACATGTTAAGAAAACTATTTATGATAAAGCTACCCTTACATTCTCTTAGCGAACTCTCATTTTCGCAGATAGCATCCTTGCCAGTTGTATCGGCCATGTTCGCCGATACAGCATCGCCTCGTGTCGACCGCTAGAGGCGTTGCTTTGGCATTCCTGCGAAGCGTACTAGAAAGGAGGACATGGGAGGGAGCAGTATCTATTCACAGCCACATGCCGTAGTGATAGGCGGCAGTTATGGCATGTGTGACGATGTTTGGGACGAGCAAGGCTTCCATTTAGCAATGAGCTCAAGGGAGAGTGGAATGACCACACGGTTAGCCAAAATCATCGGGGGGCTCGCTGGTGCAGCGATCGGTTTATCGCTGCTCAGCGGAGCGGCAGCCAAACCGATCGTCACCGAGACGAATGTGCAGCTGCCCTGGTATGCGCAGCTGGTAGATAATGCCGAGGAAACAACCTGGACGCAAAAGCCAGGCAGCCAGGTCAGCGGGCCGCTCGCGGTGTAGTCCACGTCAATAAGGCACGCTCGCGGTGGTCGGTCGCTACTGGGACCACGCCAAGCGCGTCGCCTATGTAGCCGAGATTCGTGCCGAGCAAGATAAGCTCATCCCGCAGATCGAGGCGCTCGGCGGCAAGATCCGCGGGCGTTTTGCCCAGGCCTCGGCAGGCCTGGCCGTTGAGATCGACGCGGCGCAGCTTGATGCGGTGCGCGCGATAGGCGGCGTGCTGGCCGTGCGCGGTGTCGCCAACTATCAACTCGATCTCTCCGAAACGGTGCCCTTCATCGGAGCCGAGGCCGTTGCTGAAGCTGGCAACGACGGCACCGGCGTCGATGTTGCTGTGATCGACTCCGGCATCGATTTTAGCCATGTCAAGCTCGGTGGCCCCGGTACGGTGGAAGGATACGCTCTCGCTTATTGCGGCGATGCCTCTGCAACGCCCGACCCCTTCAATACGGACGGTAACTGCAACGCTTTCGATTTTCCCGATACAACGGGCTTTTTTGGCGACCCGAACTACGGCCGTGATGGCAGCCCGGTGAACAAGGTTGTGGGCGGTTGGGACTGGGTCGGCGAGGTATGGCCGTTCGGCCCGACAAGTTCAGACCCGAACCCGATCGACTTCGAGGGCCATGGTACGCACGTCTCCGATATCATTGGCGGCCTTGAGTCGGCTCCTGGTGCCGATGATGAAGGTGTTGCGCCCGGGGTAAATCTCTGGCACTTCAAAGGGTGCAGCGCGGTGTCGAGCTCTTGTGAGGGCCTGGCTCTGCTGCTCTCCGTCGACGATGCGCTCGACCTCGACGACTCGGACTATGGCGCGTGTACGCCGGGTTTCGACCCCTACTGTTTGACCTACGACCCGGCGGATGTGATCAACATGTCGCTCGGTTCGATCTATGGTCAGCCGGAAGACGATCTCACGCTCTTCACCAATATCGCCACCTTCTACGGCTCGCTGGCGGTGGTTTCGGCCGGCAACAGCGGCGACATCCCCTACATCGTCGGCTCGCCCTCGGCGGCGGAAGGTGCCCTGAGCGTAGCGCAGAGCACGGTTCCAAGCGATGGTGTCTACGGCATCAACGCGGGCAGTGTGACGGCGAGCGGCGTGCTGCAGCCCTGGTCGCCCGCACCTGCTGGCGAACTTTCCGGCGTGCTGCAATATGGCAACGGCGCTGGCGGCAACCTCAATGGCTGTGCGGCCTTCCCGGCTGGCTCGCTTGATGGCAAAGTGCTGCTCGTCGACCGCGGCGGGTGCAATAACTCGATCAAAGGCTCAAATGGTGCTGCTGGCGGTGCCGAGTTTGTGGTGATCGCCAACAACGTACCTTCGAACACCGCGCCGGTCTTCGGTTTCGGCGGTGGTGATCCTTCGGTGCCGACCTTCACGGTCACGCTCAACGAGGGTAATGTACTTAAGACCGTTCTCGGCGCGACAGCCTCGGTCTCGCCGGAGAGCTTTGCCTCGCGCATCGACGACATCGTTGCTTCGTCGAGCCGCGGCCCGCGTATTGCCGACGGCGACATCAAGCCCGACATCGCCGCCCCCGGCGCAAGCGTCTCGGCTGAAGTCGGCACCGGCAGCGAGAAGACAGCCTTCGGTGGCACTTCGGGCGCGGCCCCGATGGTTTCGGGCGCGGCGGCACTGGTGGTCAAAGAGCTTGAGGATCGCGGCATCCTCGACAGCGACCCCGGCCTCGACGGTGTTGGCTCGCTCGGCCTGTCGTTCTCCTACTTCGTCAAGTCGATCTTGATGAACAACGCCAATAACGATACCTTCATCGGCGGTAGCTTCAAGGCCCCGATCACGCTGCAAGGCGCTGGCCGCGTCGACGCGGCGAAGGCGACGACGGCGGAGACGGTCGTCACCGACCAGACCGACTTCCAGAACTGGTTTGCCAGCGGTGAGGATGGCCTGTGTCAGGTTTTGCCGGCGGTCGATGTCTTCTTCTTCACACAGTTCGGCCTGCCGCCAGACTGTGCCGACGACTTCCCCTTCGGCAACGACTTCTTCAACGCCTGGAACAGCACCACCGGCAGCCTCTCGTTCGGCTACATGGTGTGAGCGGCACGGTGAAGGAGACGCGCACGCTGGTGATTGAGAACCTGAGCGACAGCGCGCGCACCTACAGGCTGAGCAACGGTTTCCGCTACAGCGACGACATCGGCAAGGGCGTGACGGCGGCCTTCTCGAAGAATAACTTCACGATCCCGGCCGGCGGTGCTGATGAAGTCGATGTGACACTGACGGTCAACGCGCAGAAACTGCGCGACTGGACGCTCGACGCAGGCAGCTTTGGTGCCTCGGGTACGAACATCTTCTGCAATAACGCCGACCCGACGCCGGAATGCTCTTCGTTGACGCTGTTCGAGATCGATGGCTTTGTTAAGGTCGATGGTGGCGCGAACAACACCGTGACCATGCCATGGCAGATCCTGCCGAAGAAGGCAGCGGCGACGTATGTCGCGGGCAAGAGCGGTAGCAGTGTGCGCTTGCGCAACCCGGCACGCTTCAAGCCCGGCGATACCGATGTCTTCGCACTGGTCGACGTTAGCCCCAACAACTGCGAGGTTGTCGACGGTTTCGGCGACTGTATCGAGGAGAATTACTCACCCGGCATTCTGCCTGGTATCAACAGCACGCCAATTGATATCAAGGAAGTCGGTGTGCGCTCCTATGTGGCACCGGGCTTGAACGCAGCGTTGGGCTTACCGGCGGCACCAAGTGGCGCGATCAACGACAGCGTGGTCGACTTCGGTCTGACGGTATACGACGCGCCGTTCCGCGCCGCGCATAACTTCCCGGTCGAGTTCGATATTTATGTCGACTCGGACAGCGACGGGATTGATGACTACGTGGTCTTCAACTTCGATCGTGCCCTCACCGGCAGCGATGGCCGCAACGCGGTCTTCGTCTCCGACATCAACCCGGCGGACGGCACGCGCCCGCTGCGGCCCTACTTCTTCAGCTTCACCGACTTCAACTCGCAGAACTGGATCTTGCCGGTGCCTGCGGCGGCGATCGGTGTGGAGAGCAACCGGCCGTTCAAGTTCTACGTGCTGGCCTTCGATGCCTACTTCACCGGTAGCCTCTGGGACTGCTCGCCGTTCAACTGCGGTGAGTATCATCAGTTCACTACGGGCCTGCCGAAGTACGAGCCGGTAACTTCGTCTTTGCAGGTGCCAGTACGCGGCAGCTACACGCTGCCCTACGGCAAGCCGAGCGGCGGCGCGAGTGCCTCGCCCTCGCAGACGGGCCTGCTCTTTATGTATCGCGACGCTGCGGTGGGTAAAGAGTCGGACGCGGTGACCTTGCCTTAAGCGCTACCTGGTAGCAACTTGAGAGCGGGCGCTTGCATTGCAAGCGCCCGCTCTTTTTACCTTTCACAAGGATAAAGTCGTCACCGCGCCCGGTGCGATAGTCGTAGTTTGTGCCGTCGGCGCTAAGGATAACGCGGTAGCCTTCGATAATGATTTGAATGTAGGCGACACCAGGCTGGGGGCAGCCTAGCGAACCATCGCTCCATGTCACCAGTTCAGCGCTGACGAGTTGGATCGTGTCGACCGCCACACCGCTGCGAGTTGCGAGGTCGGCTTTGAGGCGATCCAGCAGACCAGGTGGCAGCGCTTCGGCGGGGATGGTCTCATCGCTCGGCACCAGCGGCGGCTGTCCGCTCGACGCTGGGGTGGCCTGGCGTGTCGGCACGCTTGGCTGGACAGCGAGCGTGGTCGGCTGTGGGCTTGGCACGAGTGTGGCGCTTGGAATGATCACGGCAACAGCGGTAACGGTGGCGGAAGGCGCACCGCTAGGCGTAACGTTTGCTGGTGTATCGGTGGTAGTTTCGCTGACAGCAACACGCGTCGCGCTTGCCGCAAGCGTTGCGGTCGCCGCGCGTGATGATTCGGCAGGCGACGGCATATTCGCCCCACAAGCGGCGAGCGTGAGAACGAGCGAACCGAGAACCGAGAACCGAGAACTGAGAACTGAGAACCGAGTCATTGTTTCCCTCGTGGAATAACGTTGGTATCCTTGCAAAGCCTGTCGTGTCGAGACGCCGTGCGAAGAGCGAGCTAGTACTGACAGACACAAAGGGCTTGGCCATCGAACACTGCGTTATCTCGACGCTGCCATCACTTGTTTCGTTCCTCTACCTGCAATCGCCCTAACAGTACAACGAAGCTTGTCATTCTGAGCGAGCTGCACCTCTGCTCAGAGTGATGTGTGAATGGCGTGCTGATGCAGCAAAAGGTAAGTTCTGTTGTAGCATTAAGCCAGACTGTTGCAGCCTTTGAGGTTGTCCCGCCATGGGTATGGCATCCGAGCGCGCTTGGCACAATCTGCGATGTGACTACGGCCAGCGGTAGCGCTCACCGGGGGCCAGGCGTAGTGTTTCGTCGCCGAGACGCCCAAGGCTGAAGCTGCCGTCGCTATGGCGTTCAAGGCGCGCAAACTGCGTCCACTGCACCCGCAACTGCGCGCGATCGAGGCTGCCGCTGATCGGTTCACCGGCGCTGTCGGCGATATCGCGCCAGAAGGGCACAAAATCGTTGCAGAGCGTGTCGGGGAGGGTGCCTGAGCGAAAGGTACCTTGTGCTGATGCAACGGCCGGCAGGCACTCGGCGCTACGCTGCGTCTCGGCGAGGTAGAGCAGTTCGCCGAGTGCGCGCTGGCTCACCTGGCCTTCGCGCAGCTCCAGGCAAACGCGCTCGAAACACTGCAAGGTTCCCCAGGCAAAGGGCACCGCCGGGCTGAGCGGTAGCCCGGCGCGGTCGATACCGCCGAGATCGCTCCAGGCGCGACGGAGAACGCCCGGCACAAAGTAGCCGGTCTCGGGGAAAAAGCGCCCGCCCTGCGGTAGTACATCGATCGTGGCAAAGCGCTGCGCACTTTCGTCGTCGAGCGCGACGCTCAGATCGTAGCGCCCTGGCAGCAGGTCTTCCGGCAGGCTCAGGGCTGCGAGATGCTGCACCATTTGCCCAGGCGGCCAATCGCGCGGTGCGAAGACACCATAGAGCAAAGGCTGTGTCGTCTCGGTGATGACTGCGCCGCTACCGTCGATCAGCGTTATGGTGATATGCACACGGCCCTGGCAGCTAGTAACAGCCTGGCGACAGTCGGCGCGCAGATCGAGCGCAAGTGGCAGCAGTTGCCCGCCTTCGTAGCTGGCACTAGTTGGGCTTGCCAGCGCCGATCCCATAAGGGTTAACGCATCGTCGAGCACAAGACTCTGAGCATCAGGCGGTGCGAGCGCGATCGGTCGGTAGCGATTAAAGATGCCAAGGGAACCATCGTGCCCGTAGCGCTGGCGAAGGAGGGTGCTCATCTCGGGCGTGAGCCAGTTACCGAGTGCGTCGAGCACCGCGAGATCGAGCGCCCCATTGGCCAAATCGGCCAGTAGCGGGCGCTGGTCGGCGCGGCCCTGGTCGAGCAGTTGGCGATACTCGAAGATCTGCGCGCGTGAACTGACGCCATTGGCAGACGCAAGGCCCGGTAGGTCGGTGAAGATCGGTGTGGTGCTGGCGCGCACCTCGCTGGCCAGGGCGCTTGAACACGGCTCAGCGCCGCGAGCACATCCGCCTGGCGCGCGCTATCGCGGTGCAGACCATACGTGCCGACGGCCAGGCGCGGCGGGCTCGGCGCAGTGAGGCCAGCTGGGCGCAGTTCGGCACTATCCCAGAGCGGTGGGTAGTAGAGCAAGGAGCCGAGCAGCAGGGCATAGCAGAGCGGCGCAGCCCACGAGCCCTTTGTTAGTGCTCGGTGCTCGGTGCTTGGTGCTTGCGCTGGGCCGTGTGCAAACAGCACAAGACCTGCGCCCACCAGCCAGATCAGCCCTGCGTACAGCTCAAGGAAATAGTTGTTGTAAGCGCCAACCTTGCCAACACCGAGCGCGCCGAGGGCGGCGAACGCAGTGTAGAGCGCGGGCAGGGCTATACGTCGGGCGATGGGGCGATTGTTGGGCAGCAGGCTGAGGACAAACACCACTCCGGCGGCGACAAACAGCGGCCAGCGCAGCTGGAGCTGCTGCTGCCAGAAGCCCCAGGCCAGCGCCGCCTGCCAGGAATTGGCGTTAGCAGCGACGACATGGAGCGCGAACCAGCCGCCGCTTGTAAGCTGCAGTACGCCGAAAAGCACAGCGCCACCAAGCAGCAGCACGCCGAGCAAGACAGTCAGGCTGCGCTGGGCTGTCATACGCTGTATGCGCTCGCCGCGCCAGGCATGCCAGCCCAGCCAGAGCACGATGGCTGCAGGTGCGGCGATCAGCGAGGGCTTGGTGAAGAGCGATAACAGCAGCAATAGTGCTGCTGCCACAGTAGGCCCGAGCGCGCGCCAACTCTGGCTGCTGCGCTCCTGGTTCTCGGTTCGCCTTCCAGCAAGCCAGAGCGCCCAGAGGCCAAGGCAGACACCGAGCAGATCGACGCGCAGCAGCGCCGCCCATTCACGTACGATCGGAACGCTGAACCAGTACAGCGCGGCGAGCGCGGCGACAAAAAACGCGATCGCGCCGCGCGGTTTTGCCGACAGAACAAGCGCGAATAAGGCTAGCCCGGCACCGATCGCGCTCAATGTTGAAATCAGCCGCCCACTAAGCAAAATGGCATCGTTGAACTCGGCCAGCGTAGCGCTGAGCAACAGGAACAGCGGCGGGTAGTTGATGATCAGAAAAGGCGGTTGATCGGGGTCAGCATACAGCGACCATATCGGTGTACCAGCGCGCAACTGCTGCACCTGCGCCAGCAGCGGCCCCTCGCCGTAGTCGAGCGGGTAGCCATAGGCGAGCAGCATCGTGATATGTGCCGCAAAATACCAGAGATACCAGGAAAGCAGAGCGAGCAGCGGCACTGTCAGCAGAAAAATGAGGCCTCGTCTTAACATGGGCACATTGTAACGCAGTTCTGAGGTGATGTAATCGTCTGGGCAGCATTCAAGAGGCAGGGGTCAGAGAATACGGCAGGGTGCTTGCGAGGTGGCGCGTTGTCGGGGTGGCTCGCGAGCCACCCGACAACAGCGCACCTCGCAACCATGTTCGGAGGTTGTAATAGCAGCTACAACGCATCACAATGCGCCTTGTGAATGCTGAAGCCTGTCGCCTCGCTCAATACAGCTTGATCTTGTGGCCAACCTGTTTCAGCAGCTCGCTGGCGATGACATGCTTCTGGATCTCGTTGGTGCCTTCGAAGATGCGGGTCACGCGCGCATCGCGGTACATACGCTCCAGCGGCAGCTCACGCGAGAAGCCCATGCCGCCGTGGATCTGAATCGCTTCATCGATTACCTGGCTGGCCATATCCGTGCTGTAGAGCTTGACGATGCTGCTCTCGATCGTCGCTGGCCTGCCCTGGTCGACGCGGCGCGCGCAGTCGTAGACAATCTGTTCCATCGTGTAAATCTTCACCAGCATCTCGGCGAGCTTAAACTGAATGGCCTGAAAATCGGCGATCGGTCGCCCGAATTGCTGGCGCTCGATCGCATAGTTGCGGCTCAGTTCGAAGGCTTCTTTGGCAGCGCCAAGGCTGCTGCCGCCGAGGCCGCAGCGCCCGATATCGAGCGTCTTCATGGCGAGCGCAAAGCCTGTGCCCAGCGGGCCGATCACGTTGGCGGCTGGCACGCGGCAAGCTTCAAAAAAGAGGCTTGCGGTGTGCGAGGCCTTCAATCCCATCTTCTCTTCAACTTTGCCCACTTTAAAGCCGGGTGCATCCTTCTCCACAATAAAAGCGGTGATGCCGCGCGCGCGCCGAGTGCTTTATCGGTGACAGCATGAACAATGATGATATCGGCGAAGCTGCCGTTGGTGATCCACATCTTCTGACCATCGATAATCCAGTCTGTGCCTTCTTGCACGGCGGTGGTTTGAATATGAGCTGCATCGCTGCCCGCACCCGGCTCGGTGAGCGCCCAGGCTCCGATCATCCGGCCCTCGTTGAGCGCGCGCAGATACGTTGATTTCTGCGCTTCATTGCCGCCGAGGAAGATGCTCATGGCTGCGAGCTGTGCGTGTGCGCCGATGATCGTCGTGTGGCTAGCGCAGACACGGTTCAATTCCTCCATTAACACGCAATAGCCGGTGATGCCCATATCTAGCCCGCCGTACTGCTCGGGGAAGGGGATGCCAAGCAGTCCCAGCTCACCAGCCTTCTTGATCGTCGCAAAGGGCACGCGCTCTTGCTCGTCGATCGCGCGCGCGATCGGGCGAATCTCTTTGTCGACGAACTCGCGGATCGACGTGCGCAGCATCTTGATCTCGTCGCTGTGATCGTACTCCATGCTATCCTCCTTTGGATATAAGTTGGTGTTGGTATTGATGGCAATGCCATCAATACCAACACCAACGTCACAAGGTGTTGTGGCTTTCCTGCACGACAATCGGCAGCACGAGCGCTGATGGATGATCTGCGTCGTGGTAGATCGTCTGATATGCGCGGCGCGCTTGGTGCGCCTGAGCGACCGGCGCACCGGTGTTGAGGTTGCGGTTCCAGCGCGGGTGCGCAGCGCTGCACACGTGCAGACGGATGCGGTGGCCGCGTTTGAAGCGCTGCGCTGTGGCCCACATATCGATCGCGATTTTCAGGCTACCGTCGGCCTGTACCTCGCCTTTGCCCGGCGCGATGCGGAAGATGCCCTCGCAGACATTGATCGCGCGACCATCGGGATAGACGTCGCAGAGCCGTCCGACAAAATCGGTATATGGCTGGTCGGAGCGCACATACAGTTCCAGCCGAATGTGGCCGATCACGTCGAGATCGTGTGCAAGCGCCGGTGTGCTGAAAAGCAGCACATCGGTGCGCCGTTCGAGCGGGCGTTGGTCGCGCGGCCGCCGTGCGCACTGAGCAGCGGCCCACCGAGCGAGGCGTGGGATCGAGTGGGTCGTAGCTGTAGGCGCTGCTGCTCGCCGAGCGCTGCGGTTGTTCTCGGTTCAGCACGCCATCGCGCTGCACGTAGTAGCGCGTCATGGTGGCGGGCGGCGGCCAGTAATCCATCTCGTGCCACTCGTCCGCACCCATCAGGTAGAGGCGCACCGGACGGCGGCGGAGCTGTTCTTGCTCAGCACGCAGATGGGCTGCGAACCAAACGAGCCCCTGGCGCAGGCCTTCAAGCTGAATACCGGCATCGACGTGGTGCTGCGGGCCGATGGTGAGGTACGGCGTGCGCCCGGCGCTTAGCAGAGCGGCGTAATCGGTGAGTTGATCGCGCAGAAACATATCGTACCACCCGGCCACGAGGTGTACAGCTGCTGCTACCTTGGTCAAAGCACGATTCGTGTCCACATGCTGCCAATACGGGCTTGTTGTATTTTCGTTCGCCAACCATGTCTGATAAAATGGCACACTGTGCCCGGCCACAAGCCGATCGGCGACGCTGACCGGCAGCTCGGCGGTTGCGTGCGTCAGCAACCCGTCGGTGCGCGCGGTGTTCATCTGTTCGAAAACGCGTGTTGCGCCGCGATCGACGATTTCCTCGATCGCGGCGAGCATATTGATCCAGCGCAGTGCCGTCTCGAGCGCGAATACGCCTTCGGGGTAGGCCAGGCGCGAGAAACGTGTGCTGGTGATCACCGGCACGATCGCGCGCAGCGCGGGCGGTGCTTCGGCGGCAACCGACCACTGCGTGTAGCCCACGTAGCTCGCGCCCCACATGGCAATAGTGCCGTCGCACCAGGGCTGTTGTGTGACCCAGTTGAGCGTGGCCAGACCGTCGGCAGCTTCGTTCACAAATGGGTCGAAATGGCCCTCGGATTTGAAGCGCCCGCGCACACTCTGGATGAGCACATGGTACCCTTGTGCTGCAAAAGCGCGCGTGATCAGTGCGTAGGCCGCGCCGAGCAGCCACGAGTCGGAGGGGATACCATAGGGCGTGCGAATAAGGACTACGGGTGCTGATGCGACGCCCATGGGGGAAAAGCGGTCAGCGATCAGCGTCACGCCGTCCGGCATCGGCACACCGACTCGTCGCGTCACTGCAACTGCGTGCTGCGGCTGCGGCAGACCGAGCACCTGGCTAAGCAGGCGGCCACGCACCCGATAGATAACGGCTGCGCCGAGGGTAGCAGCGCCCAGTGCGAAAAATGGAATAATCCGTTTGAGCATAAGCTGCCGCGCAAAGATAAGGGATGCCACTTCTTATAGTATAGCGCAAGGAAGCGCGCTTGCGAAATATGACATTATCCGATACAGTATCGAAACATGATCAAGATATGGGCAGACGTGCAGCAAAATGGCAGCGCCGCTTGCCTGTAAACATACACGATAAAGTGATTTTATGATCGCATCGCTGCGTGGCACACTGTTGCATATCGGTACTGATCACGCCGTCATCGAGGCAGCGGGCGTGGGCTATCTCGTCTATGCGCCGCGCACTGTACTCGGCGGGCTTGGCGCAGTCGGCGAGCCGGTTTTTGTCTACACGACATTGATCGTGCGCGAGGATGCGATGACGCTCTATGGTTTTGCGACCGTGGAGCAGCGCGCACTCTTCGAGACGCTGATCGGCGTCACTGGCGTTGGGCCAAAAGTAGGCATGAACCTCCTGGGTTCGGCCTCGCCAGATGAGCTACGGCTTGCGGTGGCGCAAAGCGACATCACGCGGCTCTCACGTGTGCCCGGCATCGGCAAGAAGACAGCTGAGCGGCTAGTGCTAGAGCTGCGGGGCAAACTCGATCTGAAGGGCCTGCCAGCGGCTGCAAGTGGTGTTGCACCGGCAGCGCTTGCAGCCAACAACGAGCTCGCCGATCTGCTTGTGAGCCTGGGCTACAGCCTCGCCGAGGCCAGCGCAGCGATCGCTGCCATGCCGACCGACGCGCCGGAGGCGCTGGAGGATCGGCTGCGGCTGGCGCTGCGTTACTTTGGCGGTGTGTGAGCGCAGTACGTGCGCTTACACACCGGAGAGTCGTCTGTGCCGACTCGCCAGCACGGCGAACGCAAACAACGGGCTTTACGACACTGGAGTAGTCAAATTTCGGAGTCCAGGGGCGAAGCGCCCGCCGGGGGTTATCGGGGTCATATGTATCAAGGTAAAGAACGGACGCGCCGCTGCGGCGCACGAATCGCGTGTTACCGCCGGTCTCCCCGCATCCCCCGGCTTGCGTGTGAAGGATTTGTACGGATGGCGTCCTGATGCGGTGTTTCCCCCACATCCCCCGGCCCCTGCTCCCACCAGGGGAGAAGGGGGGAAATCGCGTCCTGATGCGGTGTGATGCCCCCGTTCCCAAAGCGGGGAGCGGGGTTGGGGGTGCGGGTCGTAGCGACGGCAAGCGCTTACCTTGATGCGTATCGGGGGGTTAGCCCCGAGCGCGGGTTTGGGGCGCGCAGCCTCAGAAGCAACCGTTTGCCAAGTATCAAACCGGGGGCGACGCGGTGGCCCCCCGGGCGCCAGG
>JAAUTF010000698.1 GCA_012031775.1 Candidatus Altimarinota bacterium
TGCTGCTGCAACAATACGCCCTTGCGCAGGTGCTGGTAGCCTGTAGTGCCACACCCGACCTCGCTTGCCCGCTGTGCGAGCGCACGGCCAGCGGCTGCATGAGCTGGCATTGCAGCTGATCGACAGCTGCCGACAGCGCTTCGTCGCCTGGGGGCTTGACGCCCTCCTGTTGGATCTCCACATTCTGCACGCGATGCTCTACGCTCAGCAGGGCGCAGACATGCAGGCGCATGCGGCTTTCGGTGCGGCGCTTGCTCTGGCTGCGCCAGAGGGCTTTGCACGGCCTTTCCTTCGCCGTGGGCCTGCGCTGCGCCAGCTCTTGCATACAGCGGCGGGTACATACCACGACCATGCACTGCGGCACTATGCCCAGCAGGTGGTGGCGCTTGCCTCTGGCGAGCAGCAGCCTGAAACACTGCATACCGCTACGCACACACCGCCGATCGAAGCGCTGAGCAACCGCGAACGGGAGGTCTTGCCGTTGCTTGCGGCCGCCTCTCGCACCGTGAGATCGCCCATGCTCTGACGATCACCCCGAACACCGCCCGCACCCATATCAAGAATATCTACGGCAAACTCCAGGCCCAGAACCGCATCCAGGCTATCAGCCGTGCCCCGAACACTGGCTCTGATCCCCTAGCGTAAGCTGTGCAGCATGCAAATACCGCAAATGGGTGATGCACGCTGCGCTAGCATCGCCTAGCATAGAAAAAGACCACACGCCATCAGTTTGAAACCAGGAGCACGGTATGCTGCACGCTGCTGCCAGCTCTACGCGGCTTGATTTGTGCTGCCCTGCGCGCTACCGCATCACGGTACAGGGTCGCCTCGATGCCGATCGCGCCGCATGGTTTAGCGCTACCCAGCTCGAAACATGCGGCGAGCACACCGTGCTGACGAGCGCGGTTGCCGATCAGGCCGCGCTGCACGGTGTACTCGCTCTGCTGCGCGACCTCGGTCTCCCGCTAATTGAAGTGCGCTGGCTCGCTACGCATCCGGCGGATTCAGCGCTCATTCCAGAAGGATCTCAGCCATGACCACCTCGGCAACTGCGTTTCCAGAACCGCGCGACCAACACCCGACTACTGCGGTCGCGCCGGAACCAAGCCAACGGCTGCGCAGCTTTGTGATACGCCGCCGCCTGCTTCTCGGCCTTTCCGGGCTTTGTGCAACGCTTGGCACCCTGCTGGGCCTCGTCCCGATCTATGTGATCTATCGCATCGCGCTGATCACCTTCGGCCAGGAGATCACCGCCGACAACACCATCCTCTGGCTCGCGCTCGCCTGCGTTGGCGCGGCCAGCGGGCGCGGCTTGCTGCTTATGGCCGCCACCAGCTTGTCTCATACCGCCGCCTACGACATTCTCTACGATATGCGGATCGCGCTCGCACGCCAGCTGGCGCGGCTGCCGCTCGGTTTCTTCACCGCCACTAACACCGGTACGATCAAAAAAATCATTCACGAAGATGTCGAGCAAATGGAGGAGGGCATCGCACACCTGATCCCTGACTTTGTCAGTGGCACGCTCACGCCCATTCTTACGCTGGCCTTGCTCTTCGCGCTCGACTGGCGCATGGCGCTGGCTATGCTTAGCTCGTTGCTGTTGGCGATCGGCCTGTACGGTCTGATGATGGGCTGGGCCGGTGGGATGTATGCTACTTACAACGGTTTGGTGGCACACATGAATGCCGCCGTGATCCAGTATATCAACGGCATGAAAGTGATCAAAGCCTTCACCCAGACCGACGCCTCCTTTGCCAAGCTGCGTACGGCGATCGATGCGATGAGCGACTTCTATCAGGGCATGCAGGCCCGCATTCAACCGATCTTCGCGGGCATGCTGGTACTAGTGCGCGCCACGCTGATCTTTCTACTACCGCTCGGCATCTGGCTACTGCTGGATGGCAGCTTGAATATGCCCACCTTTGTGCTCTTTCTCGTAGTGAGTATGGGCTTTAACCGACCGATCTTTCAGCTCTTCCTCGGCCTTGGCTATGCGATGTACCAGGTGCAGGCCGCCAGTGGCCGCATCACGGCTTTACTCAACGCCGCCCCGCTCGCCGAACCGGCTCAGCCGCAAGAGCCGCAAGACGCGAGTATTGTGTTCAGCAATGTATGCTTCAGCTACCAGAGCGATGTCCAACAGTCCGCGGATCGCTCCGAACTGGTGCTGCGCGGGGTCAGTTTCAGCGTGCCTGCCGGCGGGGTCACCGCGCTGGTTGGCCCCTCGGGCGCGGGCAAAACTACGATCGCGCGCCTTATTCCGCGCTTCTGGGATGTGAGCGATGGCGCGATCGCGGTCGGCGGGGTCGATGTGCGGCAGATCGGCACCGAGCGCTTGATGGATCACGTTGCCTTTGTGTTCCAGGATGTTTTTCTGTTCAACGATAGCGTGCGCGAGAATATTCGTATTGGTCGCCCCGGTGCCAGTGACGCCGAGGTGGAACAGGCTGCGCGAGCGGCTCGCTGCCACGAGTTTATTCTGGCTGAGCTGCCGCACGGGTACGATACTGTGGTCGGCGAAAACGGCGGGCGCCTGTCCGGCGGGCAGCGCCAGCGCCTCAGCATCGCGCGGGCCATTTTAAAAGATGCGCCGATCGTCGTACTGGATGAGGCGACCGCCTTTGTCGACCCTGAGAACGAAGGGTTGATCCAGGAAGCGCTTTCGGCCCTGGTGCGCAGCGGCAAGACCCTGGTGATCGTCGCGCATCGCCTCAGCACCATCACCGGCGTCGACCAGATCCTGGTCATCGACGATGGCCAGATCGTGGCCCGTGGTACACACGAGCAGCTGCTTGTCGCAAGCCCGCTCTACACTCAGCTTTGGCAAGCACATACCGGTGCCCAGGGCTATCAGTTTCGGAAGGACGAGGGCCGTAGGATGCGCGATGAAGCGGAATTTCCGCCGCACCAGTTCACATCCCGCATCCCGCATTCCGCACCCCTCCACAATCCCTACGCCGGGCTGAATGAGGACGATGGGCTGCTGACTATGATCCGTAAGCTGGCGGTTGGCACCGGCAATCATCTGCGCAACGGGCTGATCACCAAAGTAGCCGAGGGCATATTTGTAGCATTGCCGAGCTTGCTGCTGGTCTTCATCCTGATCGAACTGCTGACCGGGCAGTCGCGCCTGCTGTGCTCTGGGGGCTGACCGCCGGGGTGCTGGCGAGTTACGTCGGCCAGTACCTCTGCGCGCGGGTGGGGCTGCGCGCGTTGCTCAGCCTCGACATCAGTATTCATCGCAATCTACGGCTGTTTCTGGCCGACTATATGCGGCGGCTGCCACTGGGCTTTTTTACTCGCCGCGATGTAGGCACAATCGACGCGCTGTTCACCACCCACATTCAGTACTTAGAGACGCGCCTGGTGATCGACCTGACGATCATCGGGGTGGTGACGCCGGTGCTTGT
>JAAUTF010000699.1 GCA_012031775.1 Candidatus Altimarinota bacterium
TCAAGCACCGAAAGTGTGCCCCGATCCGCTCAAACTTTCAAGTTCTGGCAGCGACCACCGTTTAGCGTATACCTACCCGGCATACCGCTTGTGCTAGAAGGGACGAATTTCGGCGTCGATTTTAACCCCGCCGCCGACCGCCTGCGTATCGTGAGCGATAGCGGCCAGAACTTACGCATCAACCCCGACACTGGCGTTGCGGCAACCGACAAAGATCTCGGCTATGCGCCGAACGACCCGAACGAAAAGAAAACCCCTGGTGTCGCCGCAGCGGCTTACACCAACAACGACAACGACCCAACGACCGGCACCGACCTGTACGATATCGACGCTACCCGCGGCGCCCTGGCGCTTCAAGCGCCGCCAAACGACGGTATTTTGAAGACGATCGCCGCCGACGATGCCTGGATCAGTGATTTGCTGGCCTTTGATATCGGGAGCGACAATATGGGCCTGGCGGCCTTCCAGCCGAGCGGCAGCACGACATCGCGCCTTGCTAGTGTGGACGTTTTTGCGGGCACGGCCAGCGAACTGGGCGAGATCGGCGGCGGCGAAGCGATCAGCGGGCTCGCGATCGTCATCGATGCTGCAAGCTATGAAGAGGTCTACGCGTTGAACGAAGCGCAGGAACTGATCGGCTTTCGCGCGCGTAACCCCAACACTGTGCGCATACGCGTGATGATCAGCGGCTTGCAGACAGGCGAATATCTGCTCGGCATCGACTTCCGCCCGGCCACTGGGCGCCTCTATGGCCTGGGCAGCAGCAGCCAGATCTATGTCATCAACCATATGACGGGCGCTGCCGCGCCGGTGGGGCTACCGATCGACCCGCCGCTAAGCCTCGATAATACGGTCTACGGCGTCGATTTTAACCCCGCCGCCGATCGCTTGCGCGTGACAAGTTCGGCGGGGCTAAACCTGCGCATCAATGTCGATACCGGCGTGGTGGCACCGGATCAGCAACTGATCTTCGACGTGAACGACCCGAACAAAAACCGGACGCCGAAAATCGTTGGCTCGGCCTACCTGAACAACGATAACGATCCGACGACCGGCACAACACTGTACAACATAGATGCTGACAGTAACGTGCTGACCATTCAAGACCCGCCGAACGACGGGGTGCAGAAGACAGTGGGCAGCCTGCGCCTTGACGTTGCGCTGCTCGTCGGCTTCGACATCCGCTCATCCGACAACAGGGCGCTGGCCGCCTTCCGCAGAGAGGGGTCTACGGTCACACGCCTTTACGTGATCGATCTCAGCAATGGCAGGATCAGAGTGCGCGGCAACATCGACGGTGGCAATGCGCTGATTACGGGCCTGGCGATCAGCCTGGAGCAAGATCGTTAGCAGAGCTTAGGGGTGTGCTCGAATGTTGGCGGCTGCACAGCCAACATTCGAGCACACCCTTTCTATGCGCTCGAATGTACTGCGCGAAGGGCGCGGATATGCTCGGGGGTTGTGCGACAGCAGCCGCCGATGAGCCGCGCGCCTGCCTCAAACCAGGTGCGGGCCTGCGCGGCAAAATCCTCACAGGCAGCGGTGCCGTGCCAGCTGTTATCGGTGGCGCGATAGGTTTCGCCGGAGTTGGGGTAGACGACGATCGGTTTGTTGGTGACACTGCGCATTGAGCGCGTGAGCGACGGGATATACTGCGGTGCAGTGCAGTTGACGCCGATCGCGGCAACCTGAGGATGGCGATCGAGCAGCGCGGCGCAGGCGGTGATGGGCTCGCCGTGACATGTGAAGGTGCCGTCGTGAGCGCTGAAGCTGATCCAAGCCTTGATCTGCGGGAACTCGGCCAGAACCTGTAGCAATGCTTCGGCCTCGGCAAGCGCGGGGATCGTCTCGCAGGCCAGGATATCGACGCCTGCTTCGACCAGCGCGGCGATACGTGGGCGATGAAAGGCGATCAGGGAAGCAGGGCGCAAATCGTAGTTGCCGCTATACTCCGAGCCATCGGCCAGGTACGCGCCATACGGCCCGACCGAGCCAGCGATAAAGGGGTAGGCACGACCCTCACGATTGACGGGCTCAGCCCAGAAAGCGTCGCGCGCCTCCTGCGCCAATGCTACCGAGCGCCGAATAAGCGCCAGCGCCTCGACCTCGGCGATACCGCGTTGGGCGAAACCGGGCAGGCTAGCCTGATAGCTCGCGGTGATCGCGCAGTCGGATCCGGCGGCGAAATAGTCGGCGTGGACGGCGCGGATCAGCGCGGGCTGCTCGACAAGCATTCGCGCCGACCAGAGCGGATCGCGCAGATCACAGCCGCGCCGCTCGAGCTCAGTGGCCAGTGCGCCATCGAGGATGACAGCGGGTTGGGATTGAAAAAAATAGTCAAAATTCACCATGCGGCGTACTCAACAAGAGAATCGTTCATCTTAGGGTAGCGCGCAGTCGACATTCGTCAACTGGCTTTTTAATGGCGTTGACAGACCATAGGTGCGAACCTCGTCGGCGCTCAGGTGATATGTCGAAGAACAGGCAGTCGTCTCCACCAAATCATCGAAATAGACGAGGTGCTGGCGGGCAGTAGCATCAGACGAAGCGGTAATCACGCGTGTACCATCGGCGTTGAAGTTCACGCTGTTCACGCCGCTCCTATGTGCTGGCAGCGTCGTCAGGAGATCTCCCGCAAACGACCAGAGCCGCGTGACACCATCGTCGGCGGCTGTAGCGACAATCTCATCGACGGGGCTGAAAGCGGCATGGCTAACATCGGCGGGATGGGGCAATGTTTTCAGCAACTGGCCATCAACTGACCAGATGCGCGCCGTATCGTCCCAGGATGAAGTGAGCACCTTCATACCATCCGGGCTAAACACGGCGGTATACACACCGCCCTGGTGCCCAAGATAGCTCGCCAGCAAGCTACCATCACGCGCCCAGCGCTGCACCAAGCCATTGTCGCTGGCGGTCAATAGCTCTGAGCCATCGTGGTTAAAGGCGACGCTATTCATTGCGCTGGCGTGTGTGAAACTAAGCACCTCTGTTCCCTCAAGCGTCCAAAGTCGCGCTGTGCCATCATCGGAAGCGGTAGCGATATGGCGACCATCGGGGCTAAACTGTACGCTAACCACTGCGCTAAGGTGGCCAGTGAAAGTGACGAGTGCTGTGGCATTGAGATCCCACAGCCTGACGCTACCATTGCTCGCCCCGGTAAGGATGCGATTGCTTGCAGCATTAAAGATTGCCGTGTACACTGTACCGCCATCAACGCGAAATTCCTGCCCGCGCTCGCCATTTAAAGTCCACAGTAGCCCATCGTTGCCACCGGCAGTAAGCACAGACTGACCATCGGGGCTGTAGACGGCGCTCTGCAACCAGCAGCAGTTACCAGCACCACCAAGATCAGGCAGCGGAGGTGCGTCGAGGCGCCACGTTTTCGCGCTGCCATCGC
>JAAUTF010000700.1 GCA_012031775.1 Candidatus Altimarinota bacterium
AACGAATGTGGAGCGCTTCCGCCCGGTGCCGCGCGACGAGGCCCGCCACCAGGTGGGCCTTGACCACACCGATCTGCTGATCACCTATGTCGGGCGGATGCTGCCGCGCAAAGATGTGCGCAATATCGTGCGCGCACTGGCGCTTTTACCCACGCTCACAGCGGATGGAAGGCGTATCAAGCTGCTGATCGTCGGCGGCGAAAGCAGCGCCCCCGACCGTAGCAGCACGCCGGAGATCGGAGTGCTGCAAGATCTCGCAGGTGATCTTGGTGTCGCGGAACGCGTACAGTTCGTGGGCAAACGCCAGCCCGATGTGCTGCGCGACTACTACAGCGCCGGTGATATTGTGGTGACGACGCCCTGGTACGAGCCCTTCGGCCTGACGCCGCTTGAGGCGATGGCCTGTGGCCGCCCGGTGATCGGCTCGGCCGTGGGCGGTATCGCTTTCACCGTGCAAGATGGCGTAACCGGCCTGCTTGTGCCGCCGCGCGACCCGCGTGCGCTAGCTGCTGCGCTGAGTCAGCTAATCGCTCAGCCGACCCTGCGAGAGCAGATGGGGCGTGCGGCGCGGGCGCGTGTGGAGCGCGAATTCACCTGGGCGACGGTAGCAGCACGCACTGCGGCCCTTTACGACGAACTGATCGAAACCGCGCCGACGGCGCTGAGAAGCCGTAGCGTTGGCGCATTGTAATTCGGGTATACAGTTTTGTTTGTGGTAGTCAGGGTTGGTGGCGAAGTCGCCAACCCTGACCACCACAAAGAGCTTCTCTAAAACCTTTAAGGAGTTACCCAATGAACCAATTATCACTCAGCGGCAAAGTCGCCCTTATCACCGGAGCAGGCAGCGGCCTGGGCGAGGCCACCGCACTGGCATTCGCGCGCGCAGGTGCAGCCGTGGCCTGTGTCGACATACATAGCGCGGCGGCGGCACGTACCGCTGCTACCATCGTGGCTCTGGGCGGCAGCGCCGAGGCCTACACCTGCAACGTCGCCGATGCAGCGGCAGTCTTCGCCAGCATCGACGCGGCGGTAACACGTTTTGGTCGGCTCGATGTCGTCGTCAACTGTGCCGCCGTCGACTTCGTTGTCGCGGTGGACGAGATGAGTGTCGAGCAATGGGATCGGGTGCTAGCTGTCAATCTGCGCGGGCCATTTCTTGTGGCAAAAGCAGCGTTACCGACCATGAAGCGCCAACAAGCGGGCCATATCGTCAATATTGCCTCGACCGCTGCCGTGCGTGCCTGGGGCAACGCAGCAGCGTACCACGCCTCGAAATGGGGCCTGATCGGCTTCGGGCGCGGCCTCGGCGTGGAAGGCCGCAGCGACAATATCCGCATCACCACCGTGATCCCCGGCGGCATGCGCACCCACTGGTTCGACAAATTCCCCGAGCAGGGCATCCCATTGCCAGATGAGCAGCACCTGCAAGACCCAGCCAACGTTGCCGACGCCATCGTCTTTGCCGTCACCATGCCGCCGCAGTCGGTGATACAAGAGCTGATGGTCACGCCGCTGACCGAGACGAGTTGGCCGTAACGTAGAGAAGTCAGGAGTCAGGAGTCAGAAGTGCCTGAGCAACGCACGGCACTCTGTCGGGGCAATGCGTGCCGTATCTGTCGCTAAGAGATGCGTGAACCATTGTTCGTGACCACGTCCGTGCAGATGCACCACGCATCACGCATCACGGTCACGCTGAGACGGTTTGCCCGATCCGCTTCTCCAAAAGCGGTGAAACTGAGGCGGCGACACTCTAAATAAGGGACTCTTATGCAAAACACACTTAAACAATATTGGGCCGAGCTAGCATTGATCGCACAGGCAATCGATCTCGACGAGATCGCAGCGGCGGCGGCGATGTTGCTGAATTGCCATCGGCGCGGCGGAACGATCTTTATCTTCGGCAACGGCGGCAGTGCCGCCACAGCCGCCCATTTCGCCTGCGATTTGGCGAAGGGCACACGTAGCGTAGCCTGTGGCGGGTTGCGCGTGCTCGCGCTGGTAGACAGCGCGCCGCTGCTGACCGCCTGGGCCAACGATAGCAGCTACGAGCGCATCTTCGCTGAGCAGGTGACGCTGCTGGCGCGGCCCGGCGACCTGGTGCTCGCGATCAGTGCCAGTGGCAATTCGCCGAACGTGCTGGCCGGTGTGCAGGCGGCGCGCACGCGCGGTGCCGAGACTATCGCGCTAACAGGGTGGCCCGGTGGTGCGCTGCGCACGCTTGTCGACCTGGCAGTACACACACCGGACGCCTGTATCGAGCTTGTCGAAGACATGCACATGGCGATGGCGCACAGCATCTGCGTGGTGCTACGCGAACAGTTGGCGAGTGTGCCCAATGCCGAGCTGCTGGCGCTCGCCGTCGGGCAGACCTCATAAAATATTTGGTGCCGCACGCCGCACGCCCTTGCGCCGAAGCGCCGGGCTATGAGCGACCGCAAGCCTGCGGAAGCGGGCTCACCCGACATATAACGGATTAATGAATCAATTGCCATCAGCGGGCTGAATACCGAGGGGTACATAAACATTGATGGAGATCGCAAAGAAGCGCAAGTAATGCTGAATGCTGAAGCCTGACTTTTACAAAAGCGAGGTAGACAGTGGATACAAACCTGATCGCGCTCGTCCGCGCTTTTGCCGACCAGCGTGTGCTTATACTTGGCGACGCGATGCTGGACAGTTATCTGGCGGGGACTGCCAGCAAGCTTTGCCGCGAGGCACCCGCGCCGGTGATCGACCTGAGCGAGCGCGTCGATGTGCCGGGTGGCGCGGCGAACACCGCTGTGAATGTATCCGCGTTGGGCGGTGTGGTTGAGCTGCTTTCGGTCATCGGCGACGACAATGAAGGTGAGCTGCTGCGCGCTGGTTTGGAAGATCACGGCATCAATGTTGAGCATCTGCTGGTTTGCCCCGGCGGCGAACGCTCGCCAAACATCGAGTGATTAGCTCGGCCCAGCTGGTGCTGCGCTACGACCAGGGTTCGACCGAGGATCTCGATACTGAGACCGAGCAGATGTTGCTTGCCCGGCTGGAGGCGCTCATCCCCGGCTGTGACGCGTTGATCATCTCCGACTACTGCTATGGCGTGCTCACCCCGAACGTGATCGCGGCGCTTGGCGTGTTGCTCGCCCGCTACCCCTGTGTTGTAGTCGCCGACTCGCGACGGCTCGCGGCCTATCGTGGCATCGGTGTGACAGCGGTGAAACCGAATTATCCGGAAGCACTCGCGCTGCTTGGCCTCGATCCGGCAGCCGTCGGCCAACGCGCTGCCCAGATCGCTGCGCACAGCGCCCTGCTGCTCGACATCACCGGCGCGCAGATCGCAGCGGTAACGCTCGATAGCGAAGGGGCGCTGATGCTGCAGCGCGAGCAGGCGCCCTATCGCACCTACGCG
>JAAUTF010000701.1 GCA_012031775.1 Candidatus Altimarinota bacterium
GATTGGGAACCCGCGCCCGGCGTGCGCGTGTTGACGTTCCCGTTTGTGAGCCGCGCGCTGTGGCAGCGCCTGCCGCCGCTGCGGCGTGCGTACGCCGAGGCGAAACTTATCGAGCGCTTGACCATGGCGGTGAGCGCGCTGCCCGAACTGACACGCGGTGGCTACGACATCATCCACCTGCAAAAGCCCTACGATATGTTGCCCGCACTGATCGCACGCCGCCTCGGTGGCGCAAAAGTCATCCTGGGCTGCCACGGTGAAGATTTCTATCGGGGCGATACAGTATTAGCGCGCTCAGTCGATGGTGCGGTGTCTTGCTCACGTTTCAACGCCGAGACTGTAGCACGTCGCTACGGCTTTGCCCCGAAGGTCGTCTTCAATGGCGTGGATACGGCGCTCTTTCGTGCTACCACGCCCGATGCTGCGCTGCGCGCGCGTTACAACACACCCTTGTTGCTCTTCGTCGGTCGCTTGCAACCCTGGAAGGGCGTGGAGACCGCGATCCGTGCGCTGCTGCACATTCCCGAGGCGGTGCTGCTGATCGCGGGCGACGGCGGCGATCGCTCGCGGCTCGAAGCTATCAGTGCCGAACTCGGCTTGCGCGAGCGTGTCGTTTTTCTTGGCGCGTTGCCGCGCAGCCAGCTGCCGCAGCTCTACAGCAGCGCCGATCTGCTCTTGGCCACCAGCCACGCTAGCGAAACGTTTGGCATCGGTCCGGTTGAAGCGCAAGCGTGCGGACTACCCGTGGTTGCCAGTCGCTTCGGCGGTTTCCCCGAAGTGATCGACGAGGGCCGTACCGGCTTGCTCTACCCGCCGCGCGATAGCGATGCGCTCGCCGAGGCCGTTAATTCCCTGCTCACTAACCCGGCGCGTCGGCGAGCAATGAGCGCGGCTGCACCTGAGTGGGCCGCACAGTTCGCCTGGAGCAAGGTCACCGATCGCATCGAAGCGGTCTACCGCGCCACGGTCGGTCGTGTTTGAATCGTAGAGCGCGGAGGGCGCAGAGACCGAACACTTTAACCGCAAAGGCGTAAAGAACGCAAAGCTTCTTGTGTCACCGTGTCACCCGGTCACCTAGCCACCCTCTCCCCTGTAATCTGTAACCTGTAACCTCAATGGTCGCTCGTGGAGAACGCACAAATGCCCTCGCTTTAGCGCTGCTGCTGCTGATCGCCGCCGGGCTGCGCCTGCTCGATCTCGGTGTGCGCCCGCTCTGGTTCGACGAAGCGATGGAATATTGGGTGGCCAGCGCACCACTGCCGCAGCTGCTTGCGGCGGTGCGCGGCGGCATTCAAGATCCGCCGCTCTACTCGTTGCTGCTGCACGCCTGGCTGCCCTTTACCAGTGATGCCTTTGGCCTGCGCCTGCCCTCGGTACTCTTCAGCCTCGGCAGCGTGCTCGGCGTGGCTCTTGTGGCACAGCGACTTGGCAGCCGCGAGGTCAGGAGTCAGGAGTCAGGAGTCAGAAGTCCAGACGTATGTTCTTCGCTTCAGTTGCCTGTCCGCCGTTCCGCCATGCTAGCCGGGCTGGTTGCGGGTGTGATACTTGCACTGCTGCCGACGGAGATTCGTTATGCGCAGGAGGCCGGCCAGTACGCGCTGATGGGGTTCACCGTAACGCTAAATTTATTGGCGCTACAACGATTACAGGCGCGCCCTGACACGCTCAGTTGCTTGTTCTGGGTAACAAGCGCGCTGCTGGCAAGCTACACCTTCTACGGCGCGCTGCTTGCCGTGGCGGCACCGCTTGCAGTGCTTCTGCTTGATGCAACAGTGCGGCGCAACTGGCGCAGGCTACTCATCATCGGCGGCTGCGGCCTGGCCTATACAAGTGGCTTGTTGCCCTTGCTGCTGCTCTTCCTGCCTGCACAGCTCAGCGGCGGAGCCAGCCCGAACGCCTTTCGTTTGACCTTCACCAATCCCTTCGTTGCTCTGATCGAACTTGGCAACGATCTGAGCGCTGCGTTAGTCTTTCAGCTCGCTGGTTCCCCGTGGACGGTAGTACCGCTCGGGGTGCTCTGGCTGGCACTTGGCCTCAGCGCACTGCTGGTGCTTACAACAGTGCCCCGCTTAGATGCGCAGCAGCGGCTCTGGCCAGCTTTTCTGCTAGCCATCTACGCGGCGAATGCGCTCACCGATCTGCTCAACCTGCTGCCACTCGGTTTCCGTTATATTCTGATCAGCAGCCCGCTGCTCGCAGTGGTGATCGGGCAGGCGGCGGGAACAGCGTTAGAGCAGAATTCAAAATTCAGGACTCAGAACTCAGAAGATGCACCGCAGGGCAGCGTTGCGCTGCTTCGTACACGGACGATCGCGGTGTTGACGCTAACCTTGCTCTTGTTCGTCTGTCTCTTCTCGCTGCCGCAGCGCAGCGTGCGCGAGATTCTTCAGCCGCCCGGTTACTTGGCCTGGCCCGAGACTGAAGACACGCAGGCGATGGTGCAATTTTGGCAGCAAGCGCGTGCGCCGCATGAGCCGACATATATTGCATCAGGTGCCCTGCCAGCGTTTGCCTACTATCAAGGTTGGGACGAGCAGTTCAACGAGGCGCTGCCGCCAGCGTGGTATACTGCCTGCTGGCGCGCTGCGACGCCACAATTCTGTACCTATGACCGAGTCGCGCTTGGAATTTGGCTTGGCGGGCGTAGTACACCGCAGATGCTCGACGATCTGCGTAGAGTTGTTGATGCGGAAACGGAGTCGTTCTGGGTGCTCGCAGCACACCACCATCCACCCGAACTTGACATTCTCCTCAACCTCGCCAGCGAATTCTATACAATGAGCCAGCCCTACGATGGACACAACGCCACCGCGTACTATTTTGAACGGCGCTAACATGGCGAAAACAAAAGAATGCCGAACAAATGCCTTAATCTTATAGCGCTGGGCAGAAGCATTGAGCCATACGTCTGGGGTGTTGTGGGCAGCGAAGCTGCCCACAACACCCCAAACAAAGCTCAATCGTTGTGCTCATCGCTGTAGATTATGCCTACCTCGCATTTGCTGGCCCGGCCCGCTGCCAAACGTCGAAAGCTGCCGACCTTGATTAATATGCTGCAGAGTGCAGAGTGCAGAGTGCAGAGTGCACATTGTCTATTGTTGTGCTCTGTGCTGGTTTGTTCCGTAGTTCCCTGGTTCCGTAGTTCCCTGGTTCCCTGGTTCTGCGCCCTATGCTCTATGCTCTATGCTCTTCTGAATCCTGAATTCTGAATCCTGAATTCTGAATCCTGAATCCTGAATCCTGAATCCTGACTCCTCCCCATGCACATTCTCCTGATCTCGAACTACGGCTTCGACCCAGCCTTTCCAAGTCGGCCAGAGACTTGCAGGCGCGGGCACTCGCGGCGCGTGGCCATCGGCTGAGCGCGATCGAGTATTTTGACCG
>JAAUTF010000702.1 GCA_012031775.1 Candidatus Altimarinota bacterium
GCCGTCAGTTCGAGCGGGGCCTGGCAAGCGCGGAGACGAGCGGCAAACCGCCGCGCCACCATGCAGCTGCTGGCTAGCCTGGCCGAATTGTTGCTGTACGACGACCCCGCCGCGGCGCGCCCCCTGCTGGTACGCGCCGCACACGAGGCCGAGTTGCTCGACCACGCCATGGGCCGCGCCTACATCGAGACTTTACAGGCGCAGCTGGCGAGCGGGTGAACACCGGCCTCTTGTCGAGCAGTCGCTGCCCACAGCGTGTCGTGGCGCATACAGGCCAGAACTACGACTGCCGCGCCACCCAGGTTTCTGAAAAGGCGAGGAAGGCCGAACTGGCCGAGGGGCCATCCGGTACGCGCACGTCGGCCTGTATGCGTACGCCGTCGAGCGTGATAGCGCCCTGGCGGCAGGGGCAAATCACCGCCGAGACGTCGTAGGGTTCGGGGCCGCTGCGATTGTCGAAGATCTCAAGCGCCGCGTCGAAACTATCTTGCCAGAGCAGTTCGATAGAATGCTCTGCGCTCAGGCAGCTGATGCGGTGCAGCCGTGTGCCATCGCCTTGCTGATGAAAACGTGCGGGGCGCGGATCGAGCGCAGCCACCCCGCCAAAGCCAGCAAAGTGCTCGTTGAGCTGCCGCATCACCAGTCGCCCCATCGCCGCGTTATCGCTGTACACCGCCAGCTTCGGTACCTCCGTCAGGCTCAAGGCGCTAGGATCGCAAGCCCAGGCCAGCACAAAGCCCTCGCCGTGTGCTGAATAGGTACAGCGCCAGCAGCTCACCCGCACCACTGGCGCGGCACCTCCCGGCAAATAGAGGCTGATCAGGTGATTCTCGCCGGCGAAAACCACCGGGCGTTTTTTGTCGAGTGTGCTCATCCTTTTGAACCGTTCGCTACGATAGTGGTTCGGTAGATTTTTCCCTCGCGACCGAGCGCCATGATCCCTGCAACCGCTCTGCTGCTCACCCGACCGAGCGCTTGCAGCCAGCCTTCGGTGGTAGGGTAGGTATAGCCTACGCAGACAAGGTGTGGATTGCCACAGGCCCGCCCATAATGATCGAGCAGTGGGAGCCCCTTGGCGTCAAAGGTCAGTTCGTGGGCCACCGGATCGAGGGCCGGACGATAGCCAGTGGCCAGGATCAGCGCATCGAACATTGCGCTACGCCCGTCGGCGAAGTAGGCGCTGCGCTGCTGTAGGCGCGTAAGGCCAGGGTAGACGGTCACGCTGCCCGCTGCGACTGCCTCCGGTAGTTCGTAGCCAACGACGGGAAAGTGGTCGAGCGGGGAGCCGGGCGGCAACGGCAGCCCCAGCTTGCGGAAGTTGCGCCGATGCAGTAAAGCGCCCGCAAGGGGGCGGGGTAATGTGCGCAGCAACCAGGCGGCGGCGTGCATCAGTGCTGCCGAGTGCGGCTCAGGAACAAATGCCACACCGCTACGCACCGTAATCGTGGTTTCGACACCGTGTTCGGCCAGGTCGACCGCGATCTCCGTACCCGAGTTGCCCGCACCGACCACCAGCACGCGCTGCCCGATAAACGGCTGTGCGTTGCGATAGTCACGGCTGTGCATAATCGGCCCCTCGAATGTTTCCGCCCCGGCGATATGCGCCCGCACCGGCGCACTCCAGATTCCTGTCGCCATCACTAACACGCTGGCCTCAATCACTTCGGCCACCGCATTTACCGTGCTCGGCTCGAAACGTCCTCGCCCTTCTGATGCTTGCCTCCTGCCGCCTAACTCCTGCCCCCGCAGCACATCAAGCCGCCAGCCTCGCGTGTCGTAAGCGGCGTGCCGCAATTCTACACCCTCGTCGATGCGCAGGTGGTGGTGCTGAGCATATGCTTGTAGATAGGCCAGAAACTGGGCGCGGCTTGGGAAACGTGGGTAGGCGGTGGGCATAGCATAGCCGGGTAGGGCCGAAACCTGCTTCAGTGTGTGCAAGTGCAGCCGCTCATAATGATGGTGCCATGCCTCGCCAACACGCCCGCGCTCGATGACGCGGTAGGGCAGATCGAGCCGCCCTAACGCGGCGGCCATAGCCAGGCCAGCGGGTCCGGCTCCGACAATAACGATCATATACTTTGCCCTTCTATGCTGACTACCGGTATATCGCCAGGCGGCAGTTTGTCGAGGATGGTTTTGCGCATTAAATACTCCGTGAAGGCTGGCGCGATCCGTCCGATAGTGGCGATGAGCCGGTTCGCCGCGCCCGGCACCAGAACGCCGCTGCGCCGCTCGACGGCAGCGTAGAGGAGCTCGGCCAGGTGCGCGGGCGGCATACGCTGTGTTTCACGGCGATTATCCGGGCTGTAGCGCCGTGCATGGGCGGTACGCGTTGGCCCGGGGAAGACGGTCAGCACATTGATGTGCGAGCGTGCCAGGGCGACGCGCAAGCTGCGTGCGTAGGCGGCCAGGCCATCTTTGCTCGCCGCGTACGCCGCAGCACCGGGGTAGCTCGTGAACACCGACAGCGACGCGATGAAGACCAGTGTCGCCTGTGGTGCAAGCAGTTCACGCTGTAACAGGCCAGCGGTGAGCTGTAATGGTGCGCGCAGGTTGATGTCGAGCACGTGCTGTTGCTGCGCAAAGGGCAACGTGGCAAAGCGGCCCACAGCGCTGATTCCGGCGCTGTTAACAAAGATATCGATCGGCGGCAGTGCGGCCAGCTGCTGCAACACTGCGGCTACGCCCTCTGGCTCGGCGAGATCGGCGACGATCGAGTGTGCTACGCCGCTTGCGTTGGTAATCGCGTGACATAATGCTTCGGCGCGTGCGCTATCGCGGTCGATGAGCGTGACGACCCAGCCAGCACGTGCGTAGCGTTCAGCCACCGCTCGCCCGATCCCGTCGGCCCCGCCGGTGATCGTACAATGGCGCACAGTCGTTGAGGAAGGAGTAAAGTTGGGGGTTGAAGGCGATGGCGCGCCTGTTTGTTGCGCTTCGATCCGTACACCAATGCGATCTAGCGCGCCCCCAACGTAACGACTAGCGCTATGAAGCAGTCGGTTGCCGATGCCGATCGTCGTTACCGGCTTGTCGCCCGCGCTGGCGTCTACGATCTGCTTGGCGACCCGTTCGGGTGGCGAGAAACGTTGCCAGTTCGCCGCTTCGAGCGGCATGCCGCTTTTGGTATGCATAGCGGTGCGCGTCGCCCCCGGATGGATCACTTGTACAGCGATAGGTTTCTGACGCACCTGTCTGCCTGACTTCTTGATCGTGAAACCTGAATTCTCCGCCAGTTCAACACGCAGGCTGCGCGCGAAACCTGCTAGTGCCGCTTTGCTCGCTCCATAGACGGCGTAGCGCGGCACCGGTAGCGCGCGGCCGACCGAGCGCATAAACAACACGCCCGCGCCGGCAGTGAGCAGCGGCAGCAGCGTGTGC
>JAAUTF010000703.1 GCA_012031775.1 Candidatus Altimarinota bacterium
GGCCAGCAGGGGCAGCAGGGCCAGCAAGGCCAGGGCCAGGGTGAAGGCCAGGGTGAAGGCCAGGGCGAAGGCCAGGGCGAAGGCCAGGGCGAAGGCCAAGGTCAGGGCCAGGACGGCCAGCAGCCCGGCCAAGGTGGTGGCTCAAATGCCGATAACCTGGGCGAGGGCCAGAGCGGCAGCAATAGTAATGTCGATCCGAACGCCAATCAGAGCGGCCAGGGCAGCGGCGGTGGCAATGAAGGTATGGTTTACCAGCCTTCCGCCCGCAGGCACAGCCTGGCGACCCGACTATGTGCAGGGCCAGCAGGGCCAGGGTGGGCAGAGCCAGACGCGTGAAGGCCAGAGCACACAGCCTGGCGCGCGTAACCCCTCGGTGGTGCCGTATGAGCAAGTGTATCCCGAGTACGCGCGCTCGGCCAGCGAGGCGCTCGATCGGGGCTACATCCCGCCGCACCTTAAGAACTATGTGCGCGATTACTTCTCGCGACTTGAGCCCGGGTCGTGATCGGAGGCTATAGGTTACAGGTTACAGGTGACAGTGACAGCGCTGCAATCTATAACCTGCAACCTATAACCTGTAACCTATAACCTGTAACCTCGGAGATACTATGACCACGCCCCCACCCCGCCCGCTCCGGCGGCGCAACACATCAGCCCGGATGATTTTCGCCAGCGCGCACAGCTGATCGAAACCGAAATAAGTCAGGTGATTGTCGGCCAGCGCGACCTTATCCGTCAAGTGGTGATCACCTTGCTGGCTGGCGGTAACGCCTTGCTCGAAGGTGTGCCCGGACTGGCGAAGACAACGCTGGTGCGCACGCTGGCAGATGTGATCGACTGTAGTTTTTCGCGCATTCAGTTTACGCCTGATCTGATGCCTGCCGACATTATCGGCACCACACTTATCAGCGAGGACGACTCAGGGCGCAAAGCCTTTCGTTTCGAGCCGGGGCCGATCTTTGCTAATTTGGTGCTGGCCGACGAGATCAACCGCGCCACACCGAAGACGCAGAGTGCCTTGCTCGAAGCTATGCAAGAAGGCACCGTGACGGTGGCCAAAACCGTGCATCGCTTGCAGAGTCCCTTCTTCGTGCTGGCGACGCAAAACCCGCTTGAGATGGAAGGTACCTATCCCCTGCCCGAGGCACAGCTCGATCGCTTCTTTTTTAAGATCAACGTCACCTTTCCCACAGCTGCCGAGCTAGTGGAGATCGCCAATCGCACCACCGGCGCACGCAAACCGCAGACGCGCCACGTTGCCAGCGGCAAGATGATCGCTGAGATGCAAGAACTGGCCCGCACCGTGCCGATCGCCAGCCATGTTCTATCATACGCTGCGCGCCTTGTTACCGCGACGCAGCCCGATGGTAAAGACTCGCCCGCGATCACCAAGCAGTATGTGCGCTATGGCGCATCGCCGCGTGGTATGCAGGCGCTCATCCTCGCAGCCAAAATTATCGCCTTGCTGGATGGGCGCTTCAATGTCGCTTTTGCCGACTTGAAGAGCGCTGCTCTACCGGCACTGCGCCATCGCGTCGTGCTGAACTTTGAAGCGCAGGCTGAGGGTATGAGCGGGGATGAGGTAGTGCGCGGGATTATGGAGACGGTGAAAGAAGAGTAAGTTTTGAAACCATGTGAGGGAGGCGCGGTGCGTGGTTGCCCAGCAACTGTGTATTGCACCTCCCTTACCCAATCTTATGAGCGAACCGCTTTTCGACTCGACTTTTGTGCGCAAACTTGATCGTCTGGCTATCTTAACAAAAAAGGCCATGGCGGGCGACATCCAGGGTGAGCGTCGCAGCCCACGGCGCGGCTCCTCGGTGGAGTTTGCCGACTTTCGGCCTTATACTGTCGGTGACGACATCCGCCAGATTGACTGGAACCTGTATGCGCGTATGGAGCGCTTCTTTCTCAAGCTCTTTGTGGCCGAGGAAGAACTGTCGATCCATTTGTTGCTCGATACAAGCCCGTCGATGGACTGGGGTGAGCCGAACAAGCTGCTCTATGCACGGCGTTTATCGGGGGCTTTCGGTTACGTAGCGCTCGCCAACCTCGACCGGGTGACGGTGACGGCATTCGGCGGTAGTGGCAAACAGATGCCTAGTGTGCGTGGCAAACGCGGCGCGATCGCGTTGTTCGATTTTCTGCAGCGCCTGCAAGCGGGCGGTAGCACGAATCTCGCAGCAGTCTGCCATCGTTATATCCAGACAGCGCGCAATCCGGGGCCACTGCTATTGTGCTCGGATCTGCTCGATGCTGGCTGGAAGGACGCACTTTCGGCGCTTTCGTCACGGCCTTTTGAGATTACACTGATGCATGTGCTGGCACCGCAGGAGATCGATCCGCAGATCGATGGCGATTTTCGGCTTGTTGATGTCGAGGGTGGCGCACCCGTCGAGATCAGTGCCGATCTCGATACGCTGCGACGCTATCGCGAGAACCTAACACGCTGGCAGGCCGAGATCGAGAGCTTTTGCAACGGGCGCGGCATCGTCTATGTGGCGGTGGATACGAGCGCGCCGTTTGAGGAGTTCTTTCTCTCACAGCTGCGGCGGCGCGGCGTGTTACGCTGAGAGCACAGAACACAGAGCCTGTATAGGGCGGTTGCAAAGTCCCGCAAAGCGGGGATCCAGGGGACGCAGGCACCCGAACCCCCTACTTTACGTATGAAGAGCGCTTGCAAACGTACTTTGCAACTACCTTGGGGGATGTATGAGCACCATTGAAATGACCCCGGATCAGCGCAAGATACAGTATCCTGATAGTGATGGTAAGCCGATGGCGGACAATACCAAGCAATTTCGTTGGATCGTTACGATTCAAGGTAACCTCGATGCGCTCTATCGCCACGATCCGAGTGTTTTCGTCGCTGGCGACCTGCTTTGGTACCCGGTTCAAGGTGACAACAAGACTCGGCAGGCGCCCGACGCGATGGTGGTATTTGGTCGGCCCAAGGGCGATCGTGGTTCATATATGCAGTGGCGGGAAGCCGACATCGCGCCACAGGTTGTCTTCGAGGTGCTTTCGCCGGGTAACACGTTTGGCGAAATGGCGCGTAAGCTACGCTTCTATGAGCGTTTTGGCGTCGAGGAATATTATATCTTCGACCCCGACCGCCCGAGTCTGCACGGCTATATCTTCAATGGGAGCGAGCTTGAAGAGATCGACGATATGGATGGCTGGATAAGCCCACGCATGCGCGTGTTGTTCCGTTTCGATGGGGTTGATCTTACGTTGTTCAAGCCGAATAACGAGCGCTTTGCGAGCTTCGTCGAGATTGTTGCTGCGCAGGAGCAAGCGCAGCAGGAAGCGGCACGGGAGCGCGAGCGGGCGGAGCAAGCGCAGCAGGAAGCGGCACAGGAGCGCGAGCGGGCGGA
>JAAUTF010000704.1 GCA_012031775.1 Candidatus Altimarinota bacterium
GGCGTGGCACATTGATCTGTGGCAGCACGCTCATCATCAGCGCGTTCTCCAGATCGCTTTCGCCTGCGCGCGCCAGTAGAACTCAAAAGCTGCATCGAAGAGCGGCAGATCCTCGTGGCGCACAATCAGCGTACAGCGCGCCGCCGCGCGAAAATCCTCGCGCCGCAACAGCACGCGCTCATCGAGCGCGCCGACAAAATCGAGCATCTGGCCTGGACTCACCGCGATGCCCATTTCGCGCAGCAGGAAGCCGAAGGCGAGCGTGTGCTGGAGCAGGTTACCACTGGAAGGATTGTGAATTGTCATACGTCTATTGTAGCATCGGCCTACGCCTGCATAGCATCAAAGCGAAATTTGCTCGCTTCCAAGTATTCTTCCTGAAGGTCAACTGCTAACCAGCGACGATTAAGTAGCTCTGCAACTGCGCCAGTTGTGTTTGAACCAGCAAAAGGATCAAGTATAATATCGCCTGGATCGGTCAGAAGCTTGCTGAAAAATTCTGGTAGTGCAGCAGGAAACCGTGCCGGATGGATTTTAATGCCGCGTTCTTTACACTTTAGTGTGTATGGGTCATTGGCTGCGTTGTTGCCCATCTTTAATAAATCGTGAGGTACTTCTTCCTCAACAACATTGGAAGGAATGGCACCACCAGAATCAATATTACTGAATGTTGGTCGAATAGTATGCCCTGATGGTCTAATGGTCTCTTCTACGCCTTTCGCGTGAAGACGAAGCATATTTTGCTATATGGCCGTAGAACCTCTCGATTGTTTGCCTTTGGCCAGGGCGTTTTTGAGAGCCACCAGATATATTCAACTGAGTCACGAATTCGTATGCGTCGTACTGTAACCCATTCTGCTGGTACAGGCATTTTAGCAGGATTATACCAGAAACATTCTTGAGCTAGGTGAAACCCTATCGTTTCGACGAGCTCAATGAGCAGTTTATAATGATAAAGCGAGCGCGTTGGCGTTCCTTGATTATAGCTACCAGCTATATTTAGGATGAAGCTGCCATCGTCTTTTAATATACGAAATATCTCTTGGGCGAATTGGAGGAACCAAGCAACATAATTCTCTTTTGTTTCGTTTTTGTATTCTTTTTGATAGTGCAGAGCGTATGGTGGTGATGTTATGACAGCATTTAAAGAGGCAGAGGGAAGTGACTTCATCACTTCTAATGAATTCCCAAGATAAGAACTTCCCCAAATTGTTCGATAAAACGGTGTGAACTGAGGTAATAGATCGCTTGAATGCCATTCATTCGGTTCGTGAAAAGGAAGACTGGACTGAATTATAGGTGCAGCTAATGGCTTTTTCAACGATAACTCCTGAAAATGCAAGCGTCCACATGGGTGGCAGAATAGTGTTTTTCTTACTCAATGAAGTATAACATAGCATATAGGGTTTACTTTGTCAACCAATTATCTAGAAGAGCCTATTGAGCCCTCTGAATGGCTGTCTCAAGCTGAGGCAGCCCGTGTGCGCGGTGTGTCGCGTCAAGCGATCGCAAAACTAGTTAAGAAGGGGCGTGTACGAACTTTAGGGATTGGTGGCCACGTGCTTGTGAATCGGGCGGATATTGAGAATTTCACGCAACTGGCAGCGGGAAGGCCGCGTAAGGAGAGCGCCTAATGGACTACGTTGAGCAAATTAGCACCTTACTTCGGCATTGTAGTGTAGAGCAGAAACGAAAAATTTTCGAGCTTCTGCGTACCGAAATCGTACTTCATCCGTTGGAAGAAAGATGGAACACACAGGCTGAAGTGATTTGGAGGCTATTGACCGCTCAAGCGACTTGACGCAACGAGGTGTGCGCGGTGTCATTGCCGAAGCTGCATTTGATTACCGCATCACCACAGAGCTGTTTCATTGGCGTAAAGCTGTAGTCTATGACGATCTGCCGTATGATTTTTTGCTTGAAGATGCGGAAGGTGCAGTTCGTGTCCAAGTAAAGATGCAGCGCAGAAAAGACCATCGCCCGATGTTTGCGCGTGAAGGTTATCGCCGCCTTCCTGCTAATATGTACGTGGTTGAGACGCAGCGTACACGTAAGGGCGAACATGTTGAGACAGGAGCGGACACCCGCCCTTATCGCTTCGGTGAATTCGATATCTTGGCTGTCTCAATGCACCCTTCAACTGGTAATTGGAACGATTTTATGTTCACGGTCGCTGACTGGTTGCTGCCGCGCCCTGAGGATGAAAGCCTTCTATTAAAGTTTCAACCAGTATCGAGGACACCAAGTTTGGACTGGACAAACGATTTTGACGAGTGCGTGCGTTGGTGGCGCTCAGGCTATAAGAAAAGACTCAGTTTAAATTTGTAGAAGAAGGCCGAGGCTTCTATATCAACGATCACGCTTCAAAATTGCCACCTTGACCTGCATCCAATCGATCAATACACCTAACTGGCGCCCATCCGCCGCAGTGAATGTCGGGCTTGTCAACTGAAACTCGTGCCTTGATGCAGGCTCGATCGGCAGCAGCAGACGAATTGTGCGCCAGGTTGGCCCAAGGGCCACGCTTGTGCAGCTGTCGCCGCTACAGATCATAAGCGGTATGGGCGCTGCGTCGGGGTGTGGCGCGGCCAGCCGTAGCGTAAGCAAGATCGTTTCGGCTTCTGCCGTCTGAGCGAACCTCAGCCGCGCGCTGCCGTCTGTCCAGCGCGCTGTGGCTTGTTGCTGCTCCTCTGCGGCATACACACCGCTGATGTAGCCGAAATCAAGGCCCGCGCCGATATCGACCGCAGTTTGCCGCACTGCTAGGTTATCATATGTCCAGTTGACCATCCGTTCGTCGGGGGTGTAGCGCCCGCTAAAGGCGATGCGCGCCTCGTCGGCGCGGCCCTGCTCGCGCAGCAGATCGCCGAGGGTGCCGCTGGCTCCCATATAGCGTGGCGAGCGATCCCAGGCGGCGCGGTAGGCAAACTCGGCTTGCTCCTGCTTGCCTTGCTCACGGTAAAGATTGCCGAGCGCGAGCCAGCCGTCGGGCGTGGGGCTGGCCTCTAGGGCGTTAAGATAGTGCTGCTCTGCCGTGGCTTCCGCACCGCGCGCAAGCGCCCAGTCGCCTAAGGTTCGCTGCACACTACGCGCACTGCCGCCGAGCGCCCACTGCCAGGGGTACCAGATCAGCACAGTGATGATGATGGCGGAACACAGGAACCAGGGAATTAGGGAACCAAGGTGCCGCGAACCGCGAACCGCGAACCGCGAACTGAGAACCGCGAACCGCGAACCGCGAACCGCGAACCGCGTGGGAATTCACCCTCACCGGCACCGGCACCAGCCACGGCAACCCGATGTGGGGCGTGCCGAACTGGTGGAGCGACGATCCGCGCGATCGGCGGCGGCGCTCGGGCGCCTTCCT
>JAAUTF010000705.1 GCA_012031775.1 Candidatus Altimarinota bacterium
TGGCCCACGCCGACCCTGCCGCCGACCCGCCGGCGGTGATGCTCGCGCTCGACGCCCATATCCACGCCCAAGGCCCCGGCGGCAAACGTACGATCGCGGCTGCCGATTTTTTCACCGATATGCTCACCACCGCGCTTGAGCCCAATGAGCTGATCACGGCCATCAGCTGCGAGAAGCTTACTGTCGGTGAGGGCGCAGCTTATGTGAAGTTCCCGCACCCCGCCAGTCGCTACGCTATCGTTGGCGCAGCCGCTTACGTCAAGCTCGACGGCGGCAAAGTCAGCGCTTGCCGCATCGGCATCACTGGCGCTGGCCCCCCTAGCTGCACGTCAACACGCCGCCGAGCAAGCGTTGCTCAATAGCGATGGCAGCGCCGAGGCTGTAGCAAACGCCAGCGAGCACGCCGGCAGCGAGATGGACTTCCTCGGCGACATTCACGCCAGCGAAGACTACCGCCGTGCGATGGTCAAAGTGTATACACGGCGAGCGCTACACAAAGCTATCGAGCGCGCCCAGAGCTAGTTTGAACCGCACAGAACGCAGCGGGCGCAGAGAAAGTTATCTTCTCTGCGCCCGCTGCGTTGTTTGCTCAGGTATACTGCTCTAAGACAGGTTTTGGTCGTCTTCATTATGGGTAGCGCTTTGGCATCGCAGTGCTAGCAAGAAGCGAAAGACCTGGTTGGCTTGAGTGGCAGCCGCACTCGTGGCGCTGGACGGTACCCGGCTGAGCCACGTGACAACGGGCGTTCGACACGGATCGCGCTTGAACTTTCGGGGTGGTCTGGCGGGGCGAAGCGCCTGCCAGTGGGAGGTTCAGGAGGGCTGGCCCTCCTGAGCGGGTGCAGGGCGCAGCGCCTGCATCAAGCAACGTATCAGGGCACCAACAGCGGGTGCAGGGCGCAGCGCCTGCATCAAGCAACGTATCACCCCAGCGCCGGGTGGTTGCGCTGTGTAAAGATCGTATCTACCGATATGCCCGAATGGATACGCTGGATCACCTCGCCAATCAGCGTGCCGACCGAGAGCACAGTCAGGCCGGGCCAGCGCTTTTCGGCGGGCAGGGGTAGAGTATCGGTGGTAACAAGCTCGCGGATGGGGCTGTTTCGCAGCCGCTCGACCGCGTTCCCGGCAAACACGGCATGCACGCAACAGGCGTAGATCTCGCGCGCACCCTGGCGCTCCAGCAACTCGACGACTTCGAGGATCGAACTGCCGGTGGCGATTTCGTCGTCGACCACAATAGCGCGCTTGCCCTCAACATCGCCGATCAGGTTCAGCACCTCCGGCATCGTCAGATGGCCGTCTTTGCGATGGAAGTGCTGCACCCGGCGCTTCTCGGCGATCGCCAGCGGCACACCGAGCGACTCGGCAAAGTTACGCGCGCGTTTGGCGAAGCCGACATCAGGCGAGACAACGATTGCATCATCCCAGCCCTTATCGGCAAAGTAGCGCACCAGCAAGCCCATCGCACTTAACTCGTCCATCGGAATACTGAAAAAGCCCTGGATCTGTGGCGCATGCATATCGATCGTCAGCACCTGATGTGCGCCCGCCACCTGGATCATATCCGCTAGCAAGCGCGCCGTGATCGGCACACGCGGCTGGTCTTTCTTATCGGTGCGTCCGTAGGCGTAGTACGGCAGCACCGCCGTGATCCGCGCGGCAGAGGCGCGCTTCACCGTATCTAGCAAGATCAACATCTCCATGATACGATCGCTCAGCGGCGAAGAAAGCGATTGCACCACAAACACATCTTTTTCGCGCACGCTCTCGTTGAGCTTAACAAAAATATTGTCGTTGCTGAACTGCACGATTGTCGCATCGCCGAGCGGCACACCGAGACGCGCACAGATCGCCTGGGTTAGCTTCAGGTTTCCATTCCCCGAGAAGATGCGCATTTCATCGAAGCGGCTGCCCATCGCTGTTCCTTTGTACAAGGCCATTATCCAACCAGGCCACGAGTGTACCACGTTCTAGCCGCAAGCCTGTCGGCAGTATTCCTCGTGCCAGGTCGTCATCTTCGTCGGCGATCAAGACTGTGCCAATGCTCGGGCGCTCCAGCATCAGGGCCAGCAGTTGGCCGATCGCCAGGCGCTGTAAAACGCGGGTGCGGGCCAAGGCCATTGCGCTGTGCAAACGCGAGTGCGCTGTCGGCGCTGCCAAAGGCTACAATCGTGCGCTCGCGCGGCGGCTCGGGTGAATCGCCCGCTCCCCCAGTCGGCGTTTCTGCACTGCGAAACACAAACAAGCCCGCGCCAATCGCCACGCCGCCCTGGAGTAGCGTCGTGCTTATGTGCGCATATACCGCGCGCGCCACGTCATTGTCATACCCACGGCGGGTAGCTGCGAGAAGGAAGGGTTGCATTGCTGGCTCGTCGCCCATGTCATGGTACATCGCCTGATACCATTGCCGTTATTTTTGATGGTCTCGTTCCCTGTGTGGGCGCAGCATACAGTGCGGCTACGGGGTCGTACGCCTTCTGAATGCTGAATCTTGAATCCTCAAGGCATCGGCACCATCGTCGGCGCAATCGGCACGCCAACGGGCCGGGCCTCGTTGAGGTAGAGCGCGCGCGCCAGGTGGCCGAGCTGAATCTCACTGCTGGTACCGGCCAACTCGGGGTGATATTCCATGCGCGCACGCTCGAAGTACTGCACACGCAGCGTGCGCCCATCGGGCAGGGCTTCATCGAATTCCTCGCTGATCGGAAAGCCAAATACCGCCATACCGCCATTGGCACGCCAGAAGTTCAAGAACAAACCGCCGATCGCATGGCCCGTCTCAGGGAAGTACTGCAGTTCAGGCGTGCTGACGAAGAACTGCTGCGGCGGAAAGTCGCGCCCATCGGTGAATTCGCGCCCCGCCAAGCCCGACTGCACCACATAGGGCGTGCCGTTAAACTCGGGGAAGTATTCAAGCCGGGCGCGCTCGAACCATTGCACTTGCCGCCCATTGTAGTTCATCACGCCGCTGATCGGCCTGCCGAACAGCGAAAGCCCGCCCAGTGCATTGTAGTAGCCGAAAAATGCTTTCAATTTGCGGCTCCACCGTTGGAGCTTCGATCGCGTTCTGGCTCGCCGCCCCGGCGTTTGCCTCCGGCGACTGCAAGATCAGGGGACGCTCAGGCGCTTGCTGCGCCACCTGTGGCCCCCAGAGAAAGAAGGCTAGCAGAAGCGCGCCGATCGCCAGCAGCGCCAGCAACCCAAGTCCCCAGTAGACATAGCGGTCGCGCTCGGTCTGCGTCGCGCGTCCCGACCTGGCGCTCAGCCTCACCTTCGCTGCGAAACGTGCCGCGTTTTGCCGGTACCCGTTTTGCCGCAGCGCTCGAGCGCGTAGCTGTGGAGCGCGGCTGCACCCT
>JAAUTF010000045.1 GCA_012031775.1 Candidatus Altimarinota bacterium
GAGCGTCACCTGAACGTCGAACTGCTGATCGCCGCGCAATACCGTTAGCGTAATAGTATCGGCCGGCTGATATTGCAGCAGCAGCGCGCGCAGGGTGGTACTAGCATCGACTTCCTTGCCGTCGACGCGAGAATAATGTCATCGGCTTGCAGGCCCGCACTCTGTGCAGCCTCACCGGCCTCGATCTGGCCAATAAGTGCGCCGCGCTGCACCGGCAGGTTCAGCTCTACCGCCAAACTACCATCGATCATGCCGTAGCTGATACCAAGGTACGGATATTCGACTTTGCCATTGGCGATCAACTGCTCGCTCACCATTTGAAAGATAGCGCTCGGCACTGCGAAGCCAAGGCCCTCAACCGGCGCGCTGCCCATACCAGTGGTGTCGCCGCGCACAACCAGGGTATTGATACCCACCACCTCACCACGCAGATTAATCAGCGGGCCGCCACTATTGCCGCTGTTGATAGCAGCATCGGTCTGGATCAGCCCTTCCATCGAGCCAACCGAGCGACCGGTGGCGCTCACAACGCCAGCGGTTACAGTGTTACGGAAATCACCAAGCGGACTCCCGATAGCCAGCACTTGCTCGCCGGGTCGCAACGATTCGGAGCTTCCAAGATTGGCCACAGCCGGCACAGCACCACTGGCGCGAATGACGGCGATATCGTTAAGCGGGTCGGTGCCGACCAACTCGGCCTCCTGGCGGTCGCCGTTAGCGAACACCACCGCCAGGCTTTGCGCACCCTCGACGACGTGATTATTCGTCAGGATGTAACCGTCTTCGGTGAAGACTACACCGCTACCGCTACCGCCAGTGC
The DNA here is from genome assembly GCA_012031775.1 of Candidatus Altimarinota bacterium. GTDB lineage: Bacteria > Chloroflexota > Chloroflexia > Chloroflexales > Chloroflexaceae > JAAUTF01. The sequence goes on from JAAUTF010000045.1 coordinate 821, forward strand.
CGCGCCCCATCTCGTTGAGCACAGTAACGACCGCAGGCGCAACGCGCTCAACTGCTGCGATCATAGCATCCGAACTCGGCAGCACTTCCTGAGACGAAGGAGCGGGCTGCGCAGGCTGGGCGGGCTGCGCGGTAGAAGCTGGATTGCGGTTCACTACCGGCTGAACAACAGCAGCAGTAGCCTGCTGCGCCTGGCTGGCGAGATAGTACCCGGTGACACCGCCCGCTAATGCACCGCCACCGACACCAGCAACAACACCGAACAGCACAAGAAGAATCTGGGCTACTTGCCCAAAACGCGAGCGGTTCTCCATATATTTCTACCTTTTGTATGACTATTACGGCGTGCGAACGACGCCGTTCGATTGCTCCCTGTAGGTGAAGTATGCGGGCTGCGCCTGAAGGCAACTTTAAGCGCACGTGAGAGCTAGATGAGAAGAGCGCAACGCGGGAGGGCGGGGCGTCGCCACCCCGCGCTGGCGCTGTTACTTGAGAAGATCGCGCAGGGCAGGCTCGAGGGCAGGGTACTTGAACTCGTAGCCGAGGGCGCGGGCACGCGCAGGGAGAACACGCTGGCCTTTCACCACCAGGTCGGCCATCTCGCCAAGGGTGAGGCGCAGGCTGAATTCGGGCACCGGCAGCCAGGAGGGACTATTCAGCACCTTACCAAGGGTTGCGGCGAACTCGCGGTTCGTCACAGGATTGGGCGCAGTGGCGTTAATTGGGCCATTGTAGCGCTCATCGCTCAGCGCATTGAGCAAGAGGTTTAGATGGTCGGCGGGATGGATCCACGAGTAGTATTGATCGCCGGAGCCGACCGGCCCACCGGAACGGAGCTTGAATGGTGTGATAATCTGCGGTAGCACGCCATCATCGGGATCGAGGAAGAGGCCCGTGCGCAGGCGGACGGTGCGCACGCCACTATCCTGGGCGCGGGCGGCCTCGCGCTCCCAGGCGACGGTGACATCGGCGACAAAATCGGAGCCAGCGGGCGATTCTTCGTTGAGCGGCGTGGCATCGCGGTAGCCGTAGTAGCCGATCGCCGACGCGCAGACAAAGACCGCCGGTGGATGAGCGGCTGCGGCCATGGCGCTGACAATACCGCGGGTGCCGAGCACCCGGCTGTCGCGGATCTGAGCTTTGTAGTCGTCTGTCCAGCGCGGGCCAAGCAGGCCTTTCGAGATCGGCGCGCCGGCAAGATGGACAACAGCGGCGACGCCATCGAGTGCGGCAGCCCATGGCCCCTCTGCGGCAGGCGACCAAGCGACGTACGTGGCGGCAGCGGGCAGGATGGTGCGGGCTTGGGCGGGATCGCGCGAGAAGATAACCAACTCGTAGCCGCGCTTCTGCAACGCCGCGCAGACAAGCCGCCCGATCAGGCCAGTGGCACCAGTGATAACAACACGTTGAGATGTAGTAGCCATAATAACTCTAAGAACGTTATGGAGAGTTTGTGTCGTCGTACGCGGCTATACCGCGCACGACGACACAAGCTTCTTCACAACCCGTTTTGGTTTACTATACAAGAGCAGCTTGAGTCAGCGAAGGCTTGTGCAGATGTACTCCCTGAGCTTTGCTCGGCGTGCTATAATAGCCAGAGCAAGGGCCATGCCCATCTATTGAGCATTGGAAAGGGGAAAGCAGCGTGAACCACGAGAGAATCGGCGAAGTTCTTATCATCGATCTTCCTGCTCGCCTTGATGCCGTTGGTGTTGCCGCTATTGAAGTCACTCTCAGCGATCTGATCAGCGCCCACAAAGGCCAGGTGCTAGCGGATATGAGCGAGGTGAACTTCGTGGCAAGCCTGGCGTTACGTATGTTGCTCACGCAGCTCAAATCTGCGCAACAGCTTGGCGGTGATCTACGGCTTTGCACAATGCAACCGCAGATCAGCGAGATCTTTCGCAAGAGCCGCTTCGATACGCTGTTTAAGATCTACCCTGATCGTGAGTCGGCGCTGGCGGCTTATGTTGCTTAATCGCTTACTCTAGTATCATACCAGTTTTAGCGTCGTATGAAGGCCAGCGATTGGCCCCAAAGAGGATGTGCTGTTTGCACGCAGTATACGCGCATGCTATACTTCGGGCGGCGTTTTTACTGTACACGATGAGGTACTGGCTATGGCCCAGATACGTCTGGTGATCGCCGATGATGAGTCGATTATCCGCATGAACCTGAAGGAGACCCTGGTAAGCCTGGGGTACCTGGTAGTTGGTGAAGCGGGCGACGGCGTCAGCGTGATCAATCTTGCGCGCGAACTGCGCCCCGACCTGGTATTAATGGATATTAAAATGCCGAAGCTCGACGGCATTCAGGCCGCCAAAGTGCTGACCGAGGAGAAGATCGCCCCGGTGCTGCTGCTGACGGCCTACTCGGATCGCGAACTGGTCGACCGAGCCAAGGATGCCGGGGTGGTCAACTATATCGTGAAGCCCTTTCGCGAGGCCGAGTTACTCCCGGCGATCGAGATCGCGATGGCGCGTTATCAAGAATTTCTCGAGATGGACAAGCAGCTCCACGATCTCAAAGAGACGCTTGATACACGCAAGCTCGTCGAGCGCGCGAAGGGTGTGTTGATGGACACCCAGGGTTTAAAAGAGCAAGAGGCCTTCCGGAAGATCCAGCAGCTCTCGATGAACACGCGTAAGTCGATGAAAGAGATCGCACAGGCTATCTTGCTGGCGAACGAGATTTAGCCGTGGCCGAGGCCCCGCCGGCTGCACCGCAGCCCCTCTTCCCCCGGGCCATCGCGCTGGAAGCGTGTGCTCACGGCTGCACTGCCGTTTTCGCGACGGTAGTCGTAGCCGTGGCACTCAGCTTACTTCTCCAGCCGTTGTTGTTTCTGCGACAGCCAGCAGCATCTGTTATTATCAGCGCCACCAGCACGCCCCGCCCCATCGCCCCAACTAGTGCGTCAGCTCCTACCACGCCCGCAGCGACTACTGTCGTTGCCGACGGTAGCGCCGATGTCTTGCGGCTCGAAATTGCCGATCTGCGCGCCGAGAACAGCCATATCTGGAGCGTGATTTACTTGTTGCGTACCGTGGTTCAGCTCGACGACGCCGCCGCCGCGCTGCGCATCAACGATCTGAACGAGGTCGAGCGGCTGCTGAGCACCGCGCGTCTTTCGTTAGATGAGGCCTATCTTTACGGTACCGAACAAGATAAGGGGCCGATCGATACTTTCCGCAGTGAGCTGAGCGCGATCCGCCAGGATCTGCGCGTTCGCCCCGAGGGCGTCGACCAACGCCTCACTGAGGTACGCCGCCTTGTGCTCAGCCTGATCGAAGAGGATTGAGATAGCGGCAGGGCGCGTAGGGGCCTGGCGTGCTGCGCCCTTACGCGCGCCCTGCGTCCCCGTTGTTTTTAAAATCCACGAAACGGTAGCCGACGCCGCGCTCAGTGAGGATGTACTGAGGGTGCGCCGGATCGGCCTCGATCTTCTGGCGTAGATATGTAATATAGAGCCGCAGATAGTGGCTCTCGTCGCGATATTCCGGCCCCCACACCCGGGTGAGCAATTGCTCGTGGGTCTGTACGTAGCCAGCGTTTTGCACCAATGGTACAGCAGCCGATATTCGGTCGGCCGGAGATTAACGCGCTCGCCATTTACCAGCACCTCGCGGCGAGCAAAGTCGATGTTGAGGCGATCATCGATGACGACCATCGTTTGCGGCATTGGCGGCACTGCGTAGTGGCGGCGCAGCACGGCGCGAATCCGGCTGATCAACTCGCGCTGGCTGAAGGGTTTGTTGACGTAGTCGTCGGCCCCAAGCTCAAGGCCGCGCACGCGATCCTCTTCATCGTCTTTGGCGGTGAGAACTATCACCGGCACCTGTGACGATTGACGCAGGCGGCGCAGGGTCTCAAAGCCATCCATCACGGGCATCATCACGTCGAGCAAAACAATATCGGGCATGTCCTCGCGTACGCGATCGAGCGCCTCGCGGCCATTGGCTGCCGAGAGCACCCGCATACCTTCAAGCTCGAGGTTGAGACGCATAAAATTGATCATACGCGGCTCGTCGTCGACGACGAGGATGAGTTTATCTTTAAGCTCCGACATACTATTCCTTGTACTGCATTTGGATGAAAGCTATTGTTTGTTGGCGTTGTAACCACCAACAAACGCCATTCAGCCAAAACTATCGCGCTGAGTGTTGAAGGTTTTCGATCTCGGCGAGCAGCATAGTGCGCCGACCCTGTTCGGCGATGCTACGGGCGCTGGCGAGATGCTGCTGCGCAGCGAGCGGCGGGAGCAGCGGCACCAACCAGAGATGAATGCGCGCAGCGAGATGCCGGGTGCCGAGCTGCTCAGCGTGCTGGAGTGCATCGTTTAAGAGTCGCACGGCCTCGACATGATTTCCGCGCTGTTGCGCCACCAGCCCCAAATTGGCAGTCAGCCCGGCGATACGCTCGGCGAGCGCGAGGCGCTCGGCAAGTGTCAGACCCTGTCGAAACGCTTCCTCAGCTGCGTCGAGATCGCCCCGGCCAAGTGCTAGCTCACCCTGGGTTGAGAAGAGGTAGGGTTGGAACGAGAGCGCCCGCGGGTGATCGCGATCTGCATGCCTTCGTTGAGATAGTTGGCTGCTGTCGGGTCGCCAAGCAGATAAAGATGGTAGGCCAGGTTATTGCGCCCCAAGATGCGCCATTCGAGCGCAACATCATCGCTGGCGGCGTCGCCAAGCGCCAATACGGTGTGATAGCGCTGCACCGCAGTCACCAGATCACCGCGTTGCGCCGCGATATTACCTAGCTCAAAAACAACCTGCGCTTGCAAAGTCACATTATCGACGAGTTCGGTATCGGCGAGCGCGGCAGCGGCGGCTTGTAACTCAGACTCGGCCTGATCAAGATCGTCGCCCTCGAGCGAGAGCGCGGTGCCAATGATAAACCGCGCGCCAATAGCGGTCGATGAGTTCTGCGCGCCTTCAACCGCGCGTGCCAGCTGCACCGCCTCGGCGAGTCGGGTCTGCACGAGCATCACGCGCGCCAGTGCCAGCCGCGCGGCATTGCGTTGCTCGTTAGCCGCCGCCTCAGCAAGCACAGCGCGCAGTGTCACCTCGGCTGCGGCCAGTTCGCCAGCGTTAAATTGCGCCTCGCCAAGCAATACTTGCGCAAGATGACGCCCACTACCCACCAGGCCCTCGATCGCCAGTTGATAGAAGCCGATCGCCTCGCGCCATGCCGCCAGTGCGATCGCCTGCCGCCCTGCCAGCAACGCGTAGTGCGCGCTCCGCTCTGTAGCCCCGCCGACCGCGAAGTGAAAAGCGATGGTGCCTGCTAACGACTCAATAGTGTGACGGTGAACCGCCTCCATCGCTTCAGCGACACGCCGGTGCAAGAGGCGCAATCGCGGCGCGCTCAACTCGCGCTGCACCACCTCTAGAGTCAGCGAGTGATCAAGACTGTAACGCAAGCCGTCGGCCGGTCGCACCAGCCGCAGGCGATGTAGCTCCTCAAGCGCATCAACTGCCTGCTCATCGTTGAGCAAGGCAGCCTCGGTCACTACCTCGAATTCGAACTCGCGCCCGATGACGGCAGCAGCATCGAGCACGCGCCGCGCGTCCGGCGAGAGCTGGGCGATCCGCGTTCGAATCAAACCGACAATCGTTTGTGGTACCACCGGCGTCGCGGCAAACGCCGTGAGATCGAGTGTGCCATCGGCACGCAGCAGGCGCTGATCGCGGGCATGCTGCACGAGCTCGGCGATCATGTAGGGGCTGCCCTCACCGCTGCGCTCTAGCCAGTCGGCAAGCGGCCAGGCGAAGACTGGGCTCAACTGCTGCGCCAGAGCGTGGGTCGCTAGCGGCGAAAGCCGTTCGAGTACCACGCGCTCCAGATGCCCGTCGCGCTCCAGACTGGCCAGCAAAGTGGCCAATGCACTGCGCGTTTCGACCGCGCGCGTTGCGGCGATAAAGGCATTTGCGCGCTCCTCGGCGTGGCGGAGCAAATAGCCGAGGAGCGCCAACGTGGCCGCATCAGCCCATTGCAGATCGTCGAGAAACAGCGTCACCGTGCTATGTCGCGCCAGTGCCGAGAAAAACTGGCGCAGGCCTTCCCAGAGCCGTGTCTCATCGGCAGGCAGTGCGCTAGCGGGCGACGATTGACCGTCGAGCTCCGGCGCAAGCCGCGCCACCTCGTGCCACCACAGCGGCGCGAGGTCGAGCTGTCTACGTAGTGCGGGCCAGGCTGGATGCGCGGCTAGCTGGCGCAGCGCAGCGACCAGCGGCTGGTATGGCAGATGCTGTTCAAGTTCGTAGGCGGTGCCCACGAGGAGCACTCCGTCTTTGGTGGTGAGAAACTCGGTGACAAGCCGCGATTTGCCGATGCCTGGCTCACCTTCCACGAGCAGGAGGCGCGCGCCGCCACGCCAGAATCGCAAAGCGGCAAGCTCACGTTCTCGCCCGACAAAAGGCAGGCTATGGCTATCGACAAGAACGGCATCTGGCGCGTAGATACGCTCTGTTACCGAGCGTACTGTGTGCGCAGGTTCTTTTGCGATAAACGGGCGAGTGTCGACTGAGTCGGTGATAATAGCATCGTAGAGCGCGCTGCTCTCGGCGGTCGGCGGCACACCGAGTTCTGCCTCTAGCAGCGTGCGGAACTGCTCGTAACGACGTACCGCAGCTGCTCGATCGCCATTGCGGTACAGAGCAAGCATCAGCTCTCGTTGCAGCTCTTCACGAAAGGGGTCGATAGTGAGCGCACGATCGAGCACATTGCTCGCCAGGTCAAACGAGCCTTCCAGGCTAAAACGGCGGGCCAGCAGTGTGGCTACACGCAGCGCAGCCTGGCGAAAATACTCACGTTCGGCGTCTAACCAGTGTGCAAAGCCCTCGTTGTTGTCGATTAAGAAATCGAGCAGAAAGTCGCCTTGATAGGCATCAAAGGCGACGACAAGCGAGGAAGTAGCACTGTACGCCTCCTCAACAGCGCGTTTCAGCACACGCGCATCGACGAATACGGTATCATCAAGAGCGAGGGTTTCGTCGCCAGAGCTGAACACCGGGCCGAGCGTTTTACGTATACTATGTAGGGTAGAGCGCAACGTTTGCTGAGCCGCACTACGTTCAAGGTCAGGCCAGAGCAAGTTCAATACGTGATCACGCGCCACCGGCACGCGCTGAACGGCCAGATAGAACAGAAGCGCGCGCTCCGCCGACGCGGCAAGGTCAGCGGAGCACCATCGAATAAGATCTGTGGCGAGCCAAAAAGCCTGAGACTCAGCATGTGGGTTGAGAGTTATCGACTACACTCAACCCATTATACTGCGCTATAGTGTCACTTGCTTATTCTCGCCAACGTCAGCATTCTCGCCGGTTGCCAGCGCCTTGATCAAACCGATCGTTGTAGCGACCAGTCCGCCCGGTGAGTCCCAGTACTGGCCTTCTCAGCGTCGACACGTAGCAGCGCCAGATTAGGCTGGTCGACACCATCGGGAAACCAGGCCTTAAGTTCCGGTTTCCACAGCTCTCGCATTTTGGCGCGGTCGCGAACCAGTGTCGCTTTGCCCGAGACTGAAACGAACTGATTTTTCTCGGGGCGGGCATAGCTAAGATTTACATCATAATCGTTGCGAATATCGTCTACCTTAGGCGTGTCGCTCTCGGTGAAGAACCAGAGCGTGCCATCGAAATCGGCTTTTTGCGTCGACATTGGGCGGCTGCGCAGCGTACCGTCATCTTCGATAGTAGTCATCATCGCGAAGTCGATGTCTTTGATCAGCTGATTGATCTTCTTGATCGCGGCCGCGCGGTCTGTCTGCTCTGCCATTGCTGCCTCCTTAAGTGTATGCAAGAAAGTGCAGGCCTGTGCCGATGGTTGTGCCAATGCAGCCCTGTACATTTCCTCTCTGTTTCAGCAAGAGGCGTACCAGCGCGTTTTGCCGTATTGACGCGCGTGATAGCGCGCCGTATAATGCGCGGCGATACTGTTGTTGTGTGAGGAGTGCGTGCGATGAAACTGCTCGTCTTTGTCACCGATGATGCCAACGCCGATACTGCGATCGACGCTCTCGTCGAGCAGGGGTTTCGTGTGACACGGCTCGCCACAACGGGCGGCTTTCTACGCCGTGGCAATACAACGCTGCTGGTAGGTGTGGAGGATAACCAAGTCGACCGCGCTTTACAACTTGTCAAGCAGGCCGCGCCAGGTACGACGGCGATCACTCTCGATCTCGAGCGCTACGAGCGCCTGTAAGGGCACAGCACGCTGCGTCCTCGCGCATTTTTGGCATGAAATTCTCTATCTCGCCTCTGGCATTCCGGTGCCGGGCGCGCTCGGCGGTTCGACGCACGCCTACGAGGTGGCGCACGGCCTGGCAGAGCGCGGGCACCGGGTGCATCTCGTGGCCGCAGCGCACGAGGGTTGGGGCGGCCTAGCTCCTTTTGTGCGCCCCGTTTCGCAGTTCTACCACGGCGTGTATCTTCATCACCAGAATGTGCCTAAGGCTGCGGCGCTGCTCGGTGCCTGGCCGATCTGGCGGCTGGCGCGGATGTTGCAGCCCGACGTGATTATGGAGCGCTACTACAATTTTGCCGGTGGCGGGATCTGGTCAGCGCAGCGCCTCGGCATCCCGAGCGTGCTCGAAGTGAACGCGCTGATCGTCGACCCGCCGCAGGTGCGCAAGCGCCGTATCGACGATCGGCTTGGCGGGGTTATGCGGCGCTGGGCAACGCGGCAGTGCCTATGGGCCGACCGCATCGTCACGCCCTTACACACGACGGTACCGGACGCCGTACCGCGCTCTCGGATCGTCGAGCTACCATGGGGTGCGAACGTTACGCGCTTTCGTTACGACGGTAAGACGCCGCCGGTTGTACCGACGGCGCTCTTTCTTGGCTCGTTTCGCGCCTGGCACGGCGTGCTGGATTTTGTGCGCGCCGCATTGCAGCTGCTTGAAGCTGGCCACCGCTATTCCTTCGTGCTCGTTGGCGATGGGCCGGAGCGCGCCGCAGCCGAAGCGCTGACGACGGCGTACTCCCAGCACTTTCGTTTCACCGGTGCTGTCGACTACGACGAGGTACCGCAGCTATTGCGACAGGCCAGTGTCGGCGTTGCGCCCTTCAATACGGCACCACACCCGGCGCTGCGTACGGCGGGCTTTTTCTGGTCGCCGCTGAAGGTCTTTGAATATATGGCCGCCGGTTTGCCGGTCGTCACCGCCGATATTACACCGCTCAACCGTATCGTGCGCCACAAGCAAGAGGGCTTGCTCTTTCGCGAGGGTGATACCACAGGCCTTGCGCAGGCGATGGGGCAGCTGCTGGCCGACACAACACGGGCACAGCAGCTTGGGGTCGCAGCTCGCGCCCGCGTTGTAGCGCACTACTCGTGGCAACACCATTGCGAGCAGCTCGAAGGCGTGATACGCGAGATCAATCCGATGACGGATTGACAGTAAGGGCAAAAGTGACCATAATCTGAAAGGCGATCCGGTATTTCCGCGTTTTTACCGTGGAGTTCGCCAACAGGGAGAGTGATGATGACCGTGCTCAGCGTGGGCAACCTAACCAATATTACGGCGCGACCTGATCTTTGACGGTGTCAATTTTCAGATCACCAGAGGTGAGAAAGTCGCCGTGGTGGGTGTCAACGGTGCGGGCAAGAGCACGATGCTCAAAATCATCGGCGGACTCGAAAGCTCCGATGGCGGCACACTAGCTTTTGCGCGCGGCACCCGCGTGGCCTACCTTGCACAAGAGGTGCGCTTCGCCAAGGATCGTACGCTCTGGGAGGAAATGGAGGCTGCGTTCGCCTACCTGAGCGAACTGCAGGCTGAGATTAGCGCGCTGGAACCGTTGATTGCCGATACGGCTGCCGCCGCTTGGGCCGATCATATGGAGCGCTACGGCGAGCTAACCCAGCGCTTCGAACACGGCGGCGGTTATGAGATCGAGCAGCGTATTAAACGCACGTTGCAGGGCCTGGGCTTTAGCGAGACGCAGTATGCACAGCGTTTGGCCCGGTTTAGCGGCGGCCAGAAGACGCGCGCCGCGCTTGCCGCGACCTTGCTCTCCGATCCCGATCTGCTCTTACTCGACGAGCCGACTAATCATCTTGATATGCAGGCCCTGGAGTGGCTTGAGGGTTTCCTCAACCAGTGGCAGGGTACGCTGATGGTGATCTCGCACGATCGCTATTTTCTTGATCGAGTGACAAAACGCACGTTCGAGGTTGCGTTTCAGAAGCTCGAAGATTACCCCGCCGGCTACAACAAATACCTTGAGTTGAAGGCCGAGCGAATGGAGCGTCGGCTCAAGGAGTTTAACGCGCAGCAGGAGTTTATTGCCAAGACCGAGGACTTTATCCGCCGCTATGGTGCCGGGCAGCGCGCCGCCCAGGCCAAGGGCCGTGAGAAACGTTTGGATCGGCTGAAGCGCCAGAGTCTTGTGGAGCGCCCACAAGAGCAGAGCAAGCTGAAGCTCTACCTCGATAGCGGCCTGCGTAGCGGCGAGATGGTGCTTGCGCTCGACAACTTTGTGGTCGGCTACCGCCGTGAAGGGCAAAGCGCCCAGGATGCGCCGCAGGTGCTATTACGCGCCGACGGTCTTGAGATCCATCGTGGTGAGCGTGTAGCCTTGCTCGGCCCCAATGGCTGTGGCAAGACAACTCTGCTGCGCACGCTGGTCGATGAGCTAAAGCCGCTGCAGGGCCAGCCACGTCTCGGTCACCAGGTTCACATCGGCTACTATGCCCAGGGCCACGATCAGCTCAACCTGAACGCGACGATCATCGACGAGCTGCAGCGCATAAGCCCATCGCTGACCAATGAACGTGCGCGCACCTTGCTCGGTCGCTTTCTCTTCAGCGGCGATGATGTTTTTAAGCGTGTCGGCGACCTTAGCGGTGGCGAGCGGTCGCGCGTGGCGCTGGCCCAGCTCACGCTGCTGCCGGGTAATTTGCTGGTGCTCGATGAGCCGACGAACCACCTCGACATCAACGCGCGTGAAGCGCTTGAAGGCATTTTGCGGGAATACCCCGGCAGTATTCTTTTCGTCTCACACGATCGCTATTTCATCGATGCGCTGGCCGATAAGGTCTGGGTCGCTGAAAACGGGCGTCTCACCCAAACAATCGGCAACTACACCGACCATGTTGAGCAAGTAGCACGGCGTAAGGAACAGGCTGTTGCGCCGCCAGCTACTGCTCAGCGCCCGCCGACACCATTGACGAACGCTAACCCCCTTGCGGGCAGCTCAAACGAGGATCGGCAGCGTAAACGCCGCCTTGCTGCGTTAGAGGCGGAAGTCGCGCTGTTAGAAGAGGAGCTTGTTCGTCTCCAGCAAGAGATCGCTAACGCTAGTGCAGCCAAGAATGTAAAGCGTGTTACCGAACTCGGTAAGCAATATGCCGATTTAGAGACGCTTCTAGCACGGCGGTATGCCGATTGGGAACAGTTGGCGGCCTAGAGGTTACAGGTTACAGGTTACAGGGCCGCCGGAAGGATGCAGCGTACTGCATCCTTCCGGCGGCTCTATGGTTAGATGTAAATGATTTATTCGTCTTATGCGCCCATCTACGAGGCGATCGGCCAGGGTGCTTTCGCCGCTGCTTTAATGCGCCGCTTGCTCAGCGAAGGAGCGCTACCGGCACAGATGCTCGATTTGGCCTGTGGCACCGGCGCGGCCTCTCTCGTCTGCGCGGCAGCGGGAAGCATAGTGACCGGTATTGATCGCTCTGCAGAAATGCTGGCTATCGCGCGCGAAAAAGCGCAGTATCTCGGCTACCCAATAGCATTCCACCAGGGTGATATGCGCCAGGCTAGTGCGCTGCCGCTAAAACCTGCCAGCTACGATCTGGCCGTTTGCCTCTACGATAGTCTGAATTATTTGCTCGCAGACGGCGATTTACACGCGGTCTGCGCGGGCGTGTCGGCGCTGTTACGCCCGGGTGGGCGGTTTATCTTCGATCTGAACACCCACAACGAAATGCTCGGTTGGGCCGATTACGATCAGGTTGTCTACGACGATGAGAATTATCTGGTCTTCAATCGCCTAGATTACGATGAGCAAGTTAAGCGCGGTAGGGCGCGCATCGTCTGGTTCGCCCGCCAGGGCCAGCGTTGGCAGCGCGGTGAGGAGTTACACATTGAACGCGCCTGGGGCGATGCAGAAGTGCGAGCAGCGCTTGAAGCTACCGGTCTACGCCTGATGCAGCGGCTCACTCCGGAGTTGGCGCTGGCAGGGCCGGAAGCGCCGCGTATCGTTTATAGCGCGATGCAACCATAAAGCGCTGGGCCAGTTCAGTGAACTAGTCCAGCGCTGTCGCTTCTAGATACCGCTTGGCTCAACCTGTCCTTTACGGGTTGTCGAGGGGCGTACAGTAGAGTTCGCGTCGGTCACTTCCCAAAACCCGTCGCCAACCGTGGCCGGCACAACCGGTATGCCGCTGCTGGTATTGATCGCCGGTACGGGGATAGCAGCCACGTTCACCGCGCCACTAGCCGTATCGCTTGCCACTGTATCGTCGCTCTGCGTCTCGCTGGCGCTACGGTAGCGCAGCTTGCCGCCCTCGATCAGCGCGGCGACAAGGCGCTCTGCTTCACCACTATCGACGTTCAGGCCCTCTCGCAGGGCAGACACAAGCTCCCGCCGCCCGCCATCCTCCGACCCATTGAAACGCACCCCAACGCGTTCACGCAGGACATCGGCTACATAATCAAGACTCTGCCCGTGCATTGTCATCGTTGACCTCCTGAGCAAGATTAAAGGTAAGCGGTTACGGGGTACAGTGAAGGCGCAACTACACTTTGTACATTGACCATAAATCTTACTCTGCGTGCAAAAACACTACAAATTTGGATGCAAGCAGCGTGCCATCTTGGTGAAGCCGTCTATCGATAGAGCGTCGTACGTTCCGGCTTGGTGGGCTTCAAGCGCTTCGTGGCCAAACATAGCGACGCTATTCGTAGGCGAGCGCCGCCAAAAATTGGTCGGCGATCACGCGGTGGCCCTGCGCATTGGCGTGGATGTCGCCGAGCAGGATGTACGTGTAAGAGAAAGCGCGCCCACCTTCAAACGGAGTAAAAGCATCGGCGACGGCGACACCCCGCTGCGCGGCCTCGGCGCGGATAGCCTGATTCAGTTGGTCGACCCAGTACGCCTCGCTGTTGACAATGTTGGTCTCACCGCCGTATGGATTGTAATACGTCATCACAGCGATGTCGGCGGCATCACCAGCAGCTTCGCGCAGCTGATCAAGCGCTACCGCGATATTCTGCCGCGCGGCTGCCACCACTGCAGCGCGCTCTTCGGGGCTGGCACGCTCGGCAGCGCGCAGATCATTGCCGCCGATATCAAGCGTGATCGGGCTAACGAGGCGACCAGCGGCGCGTTCCGCTTCGATCAGCGTGATGGCGCGCGGCAGCTGCCGTCGTAGGAAGGAACTGCTCGTCTCGCCGGGCACGGCAAGATTGTCGGCGTCGATGGGCCGCATGGCGTTGAGTTCGGCATAGATCAATGCCGGGTAACTCTGTGTAGCCGGATCGTCGAGGCTCGCACCCCAGGCGAGCGAGTCACCAAGTGCCAGGTAGCTATCGCCTGGCCCCTGTGGGTTGTAGCTACGCGCCGCTACCGGCTGGCCAAGAAACCAGAACAATAGACCCATCGGCAGCGCCAACACCACAAACGACAATGTAAGAAACAGCAGAACATTGATGTGTTTTCGGTGCATCACGGTACTCGTACCTTCAACGTTGGTAGATATAGTGGTCGTGTCGCCATACCTACTGGCAACCAATACAAAAAGCTCCTGTCGTAATGACAGGAGCTTTCTGAGAAGGGGTGTCACCCCGGCGAAAACCTAACGGGTCTCACCGGCGGTGACACCCATACGCTTACTATCGCTCATGGGCATCACCTCCTTTATGCCTGGACGGCTAGCTAAAAGATTTTGCCGACGTTGGTACTATACCGAGTTTCTGATGCTGTGTCAAGTCCGTCGTAAGGCGGATAACAAAAATGCCATCAAGGGGTAGCAAGTGTTGGCGTACTGGTGAGCACCGGCGCGGTGGTGGGCGGCGCTGTAACGGCGATCGGTGCGACGAGTGAAGGAATAATCAGGGTTTGGCCAGGCTGGATCGCGTTCGGATCGGTAAGCCCATTTGCGGCGATGAGTTCATCCACCGTGGAGCCAAAACGTTCGGCAATGCCGCTCAGGGTATCACCAGTTGCCACAGTGTAGAGGCCAGCCGGGGTTGGCGAGGGGCGCAACTGGTTGGCAAAAGCGGTCGCTGTCTGGTCGATATCAAGTGTTGGCGCTGGCGTAATATCGAGCACTGCCGGAAGCGTGGGCAACGAATTAGGTGGCGGCTCGGGCAGGGCGCAGGCCGCAAGTAGTGCAACGACACCCACGGTAAACAACCCACGCAGCAGAGAGGCAGGAACACAGATCGTCTCCTTGCAGAGCGGCTTTCATAGCGTATTGAACACAAATCGCGATTGTAGCAGCAGCATGTATGCCTGTCAACGATTGAAAAACGGTTATAGCAGTCCTAAATGATTTGTAAATTGGTTGTGTGGAATGTGTCGGCTACGCCGACACATTCCACACAATCTTGTTCACAAGCCCGTTAGTGCTGTTATAGCGATCCTAAATAGGTTGTGTTCGGGGCTGTGTCGTCGTGTACGGTGCCGCCGCGCACGGCGACACAAGCTTCTTCACAAACCATTTAACTCTATTAGCAACACCATAAGCTTTTTTGACAGCGCGAATAGCGCGTGCTATACTCGAAGGCGTGGTATCCTATCTCTCGTCGTATGAGATGAGAGATTTTTTGTTGCCATCGAGAGAGACAGTATGCACAGCAGCTTGCAGCGCCGCCTGGCCGCCGGGCAGCTTGTGGTCACCGGTGAGATCGCCCCGCCCAAGGGTGCCGGTCGTGAGCAGATCGAAAAACTTGCCGCAAATATTCGTCACGCCTTCGACGCCGTTAATCTTACCGATAATCAGCGCGGTGTAGCGCGCATGTCGGCGCTCGGTGCCGGGGTTATTTTGCAGCAGATGGGCATCGAGCCGATCGTGCAGATGACATGTCAGCACCGTAATCGGATCGCGCTGCAGGCCGATCTGCTGAGCGCGGTGGCGCTAGGTGTACATAATTTCCTGTGTATGACGGGCGATCACCCGCGGATCGGCGACCATCCGGAGGCAAAAAATGTGCTGGATGTAAACTCCTTCCAGCTGATTCGGATGTTGCGCCAAATGCGCGACCAGCGTACGTTTCAGGCGGGCACACCGTTAAAGAACGCCCCGCAACTTTTTTCTG
>JAAUTF010000706.1 GCA_012031775.1 Candidatus Altimarinota bacterium
GCGCGCGCAGATGGCAGTTGGCTCTCGCTGCCGGGTTTGCCAAGGAAGGTGAAATGGTAGCCACTGCTGGCACCGTAGAAGGTGAGCGTGGGGATGTGGCCCTCGCGCGGCTCGCCCAGCAATTGGAAGCTGCGCGGAAAGGCCGTCTCGCCGGCGTGCGAGATGGCGTAGTCGGCTAACTGCCCGCCGTTCTGCGCGCGGAAAGATTCCAGCAGTGCGCGGCCCGCCTGCTCCCAGGCAGGCCACTGTGCGGGCTCCTCGGGCACACGGCTGAAAATCTCGCCGATCGCCGGGTCGCGCCGGTTGATCGCGCCGACTGCGCCAGCTTCTTTGAGTGTATTGGCGCGCGCCTCGCTGCTCACAAGGCCGATCACGCTTAAGCCGTTGCGCGCAGCGGAGCGCGCAGCGTCGAGACCGGTGCCGGTGGCTGCGCCCTCGATAAAAATCGATCGCCCGGCCTTGATCTTCAAAGTGGTGAAGAGCGCGCGGTAAGCGGTGCCCAGGTTCAACATATAGCTACCGGCCTGCTCCAGGCTGAGATCGGGCGGCAGCGGCAGGCACTGCGGGGCCTGCGCTAGCATAAACTGCTGGTGCGAGCCATCCGGCGTATTGTAGCCCTGAATAACAAAATCGGCGGCCATCGGGTCGAGGCCCATCACCGGCGAAAGCAGATCGCTCTGGCCAGAATAGACGGCCACAAGATCGCCGACTTTCAGCCGCCCTTCAGCGCGCACCTCGGGGCCAAGTGCAGCAACCAGGGCGATGCCGCCCGAACCGCTGATATGCCAGTCGCGGTCGTGCTCGTCGAAAAGCGAAATCGGAATACCAGTAATCGCCCAGATGTCGTTAAAATTCACCTCGCTGGCCAGCAGAAACAGCAGTGCCTGGTTCGCGCTCGGGCGCTCAACCGGTACGATGATCTGGCGCTCGGCCTCCTCGGGGTCGCCGTGGATCGCAGCACCGCTCTGGCTGTCGCGCACCACGGCCTGCGCGTACTGCCACTGCGGGATGGGCGTAACACCGGGGAAAAAGGGCGCGCCGACTGCCAGCAACTGGCCGTGTTCGAGGTAGAAGCGCTCTTGCTCGGCGCTAACTGGCGGGTTGCGCGTGGGCAGCGGCGCGCTGTGACGATCCATAAAATCGCGGATACCGCGTTTACCGCCCTCGGCATCGACCACCGCTGTGGCGAAGAGCTGCGCTTCGTACTGTAGCCCGGCCTCAAGGCCGTTGGTATAGCCATAACGAATAGCATCAAGCGCGCGCTCGACGGCGGGAGCGCGCCCGGCATCCTGCGACTGCTGCACAATGCGTTGAATGCGCGGGTTGGCGATGATTGTATCTAATTCGTCGGCGACAAAGCTCGGCTGCGGCTCCAACCAACTCTGCGTTTGGGCACGACGCGCAGCGAATTGTTCACCAAGGTGCGGATGATCGAGGGGGCGCTCAGCAGGCGGTGTGGCAGCGGGGCGCAGTATGTACTCGCGCGCCAGTGCGCAGGCCAACGTCAGCGCATCTTCATCGCCAGCGGCGATCGCGTCGACCAGGCCGATCTCATGGGCCTCGTGGGCAGCCACATTACGCCCGCCGAGGATGATTTCTAACGAGCGCAGCAGGCCAGTGCCGTTAGTGCGCGTGTGCAGCAGACGTGGCAAGCGCTGCGAGCCGCCGTAGCCCGGTAGCAGCCGCAGATTGATCTCGGGTTGGCCGAATTCGGCGTGCGCGTCGGCCACGCGGTAATGGCAGGCCAGCGCGAATTCCAGGCCGCCGCCAAGCGCCACACCGTTGATCGCCGCGATACAAGGCTTCGCCATCGTCTCGATCTTACGAAAGGCAAGATGTGCGTTATTCGGTAGCGCGATGGCATCCTCGACGCTGTGCATCTCCTCAAGCAACTGGCGGATGTCGGCTCCGGCCACAAAACTGCGTGTGCCCTGGCCGGTAAATACGATCGCCGCCACATCCTCGCGGCGAGCAAGATGATCGACCAGCGTGTTCAACTCGTCGAGCGCGCGCTCGTTCAACGCATTCACCGGCGGGTTGGTAATAAATACAATGGCTAATCGCGCTGCATAACGATTAGCTATTGTATGATATTCAATTTTAAAATAGCGGTAGCGCTGAATGATCTGCTGATCCTCGGCGCTGCGCTGGCGACGCTGCCAGGTATCGATCTTGGCGCGCAGTTCGTCGAGCGACTCGGGGTTGCGCAAGGTCGTTGTATCACCGAGATCCTCGCCGAGCACCATGTTGCGCAAGAAACGACGCATATATTTGCCGCTGCGCGTCTCGGGGAAGGCGCTGACCTCGATATAATCTTCGGGCACCGCGACGATACCCTTTTCAGAGCGCACAAGGTCGTCGAGACGCCGACGATCCTGGCTCGTCAGGCGGCTGCCGGGCGCGGTCAGCACGAAGGCTAGCGGCGTCAAGCCCTTCTCGCGATGCGGCGCACCGACGACGATACAGTTGCCGACCGGTGAGTCCGGCGTGATCTGCTTATCGCGCAAAATCGCCCCTTCAATCTCTTCCGTACCCATGCGGTGTCCCGAAACGTTGATCACGTCGTCGCTGCGCCCGTGGAGCGTGAAACTGCCGTCGGCGTATTTCACAGCAAAGTCGCCCTGGACATAGGCCCATTCGCCATTTGGGCCGCGGCGGAAATAGGTCTTGACGTAGCGCTCGGCGTCGCCTTTCCAGGGTGTAGATTGAGGGTTGTCAGAGCGCAGATATGCCTCGAAGCCGACGACATCGCCCCAGATCGTGCGTGTGAGGTAGGGATAGGGTGCCGTGATGACGATCTCACCCTTCTCTTCATAATCCGCTACGCGGTGAGGTTGAAGAGTGGATGCGGTCTGATGAGGTTCCCGTATGGGAGCTTCATCAGACCCCATTCCTACTTCAGCTTGTGTCCACACGTCGCCAAGCACCCAGGGCAGCGGGTAGGTATGGGCGTCGGCGCGCAGCGGGTAGTCGTCGTTGGCGTAAAAATGCGTCCAAACGATGCCACCGTGCTCGGTGGCCCAGTAGGAGTTAATATACTGCGGCGTCATGGCCTGCATGCCGAACTGCTGCACCGCAGGGCTGACGGGCTCGGCGCAAAAGGTGGCGACACGCAGGCCGCTCATATCATAGCGCCGCATATCGGCGACGTTCTGTGGGTCGGCCATCACGGTTTTGAGGAAGGTCACACCAGCTTTAAAGATCTGCACGCTGTACCGTTCCACGATGCTTGCAAAGCGCCCGGCATTGGGAAAAACCGGCGAGCCCTCGGCGATAATACCGGTGCAGCGTGCGGCAAGCGTGGCGCAGATCATGTAGCTCTGGCCGTGATCCAACCCGGGTCGGCAATCAC
>JAAUTF010000707.1 GCA_012031775.1 Candidatus Altimarinota bacterium
CCGCCGCCGACCGGGTGCGGCGCGTGGAGGCCTGGGGCGCACGGCTTGTGCAGCAGGGCCGCATCTGGGACGATGCACACAGCGCAGCAGTGCACACGCCGAGGCCGAAGGCCTTCTAACTACGTGCATCCTTTCGACGACCCGCACACGCTGGCCGGCCAGGGCACACTTGGCCTTGAATTGCTCGCCGATCTGACCGATCTCGACTGTGTGTTGATCGCGATCGGCGGCGGTGGCCTGATCGCGGGTATGGCTGCAGCCATCAAACAGCAACGCCCACAGGTGCGCATCATCGGCGTCGAGCCACCGGTGCCGCCGCGATGCAACACAGCCTCGCCGCCGGTAGTGTCCAGCCGCTGCCCCAGGTGACGACCATCGCCGACACGCTCGCGCCACGCAGTGTGTCCGCACGTACCCTGGCCCTGACGCAACGGTATGTTGATGAGATCGTGTTGATCAGCGACGCGCAGATGCTTGAGGCGATGCGTTGGCTCTGGACTGAGAGCAACCAGCTTGTCGAGCCCGCCGGTGCCGCCGTGATCGCCGCATTGCAGCAAAACCCATCCCTGGTTGCGTCTGCCGCCCAACCAGTGGCTCTGATCTGCGGCGGTAATGCGGCGGCCACCAGCGTTTTTGCACATTACGGCGCGTAGATGCAGCGCATCCCCCGCGAATCGTGCGTGGCAATATCGTTAAACATAATGTCATCTTCCTCCTCCTGCATCTTCGCCGACACTCACCATTCCAGCTGCCACAATGCAACCTGACACAAGGACAAGCCCGTCGGGCTGCGCTCTACGCGGGGGCCTGCTATGGCACTCGACACTTTACAGCCACTGCTCGGTTGGCTGCGCGATCTGCTCTACTGGCATATCGCGGTAACGCGCCAGGCTTACGGCGCACTTGCCGACGACGAGTATCGCGGTCTCTACGTTCCTGACGCCGAGATCGATCTCTTGCTGGCGCAGCAACGTGTGCTTACGCCCGACTTGCAGGAGCGTCGGCTGGCGCTCGCCACACAACGTGCAGCGCTAGACTGTGCGCCGCTCGACCGCATCGCCACGCTCTTTGGCCTCGACGACTTTGCGCGTGATGTGCTCTTGCTCACGCTTGCACCAGAGCTCGACTTGCGCTTCGAGCGGATCTACGCCTACATCCAGGACGATGTCACCCGCAAGCGGCCATCGGTCAACCTGGCGCTCAGCCTGTTCTGCCTCGATAGTGCGGCCCGTGTGTTGGCGCGTGACGCCTTTGCGCCCGATGCCCCGCTGCGCAAACATCTGCTTGTGCAGCTCTACGACGACGGCCAGCGCAACGGTTCTCTGCTCGCGCGTATGCTACGCCTGGACGAACGGATCGCCGCCGATGTGCTCGGCACACCGCGCCTCGACGCGCAGCTACTGGCTGCGGCGGAGATCAGCACGCCGCAGCGCGATATGAACGCCATGGTGTTGCCCAACGAACTGCGGGAGCGCCTGGAGCGTATGGTGACAGAATTCAGGATTCAGGATTCAGGATTCAGTAGATCCGGTGCTGCATCTGCGGCGGAATTCAGGAGTTTAGCCCTGCTCCCTCAAGCTGCGGGAATGGTTTTGGGCCTGCATGGTAACTTCGGCAGCGGGCGCCGCGCGTTGGCCGAGGCGCTCTGCAATGGGCAAGCACTGTTGAGCGTGCAGCTCAGCCGCTTACACACTTCAGCCGACACGCCGCGCGAGAACGCCGACGAGCTAGTACAGCGGGTGTTACGCGAGGCGCGGTTACGCACTGCGGCCATTCTCTGGCTCGACGCCGACGAACTGCTGTACGGCAGCGATCAGGTGGCCTGCGAACGCTTTCTGCGCTTGCTCGACGCGCACCCCGGACTCTCGTTTCTGGTACTCGGCCAGCCCTGGGACGATCGCGGTAGTTTGCGCACGACGACGTACATCCGCATTGATGTGCCTGCCCCCACCTACAGCGGGCGCGAGCAGCTCTGGCGGCAGCGACTGAACGGCGATAGCCCCGGCGACGAGACCTTGCAGGTGCTTGCCAGTACGTTCCGCCTCAGCGGTGGCCAGATCCGCGCCGCAGCGACTATGGCGCGCACTTTGGCGCGCTGGCGGAGTGGCGAAGCGCAGCCGACGATTAAGGTTGAAGAACTGTTTGTCGCCTGCCGTGCCCAGTCCAGCGGCAAGCTCGACAGTCTGGCGCACAAAGTCGGCACTACCTACAGCTGGCACGACATCGTGCTGCCCGCCGAGCAGCTCGCCATGCTGCGCGAGGTCTGCATCCAAGTGCGCCATCGCCGCATCGTGCTGGAGAGCTGGGGCTTCGACAAACACCTGGCGATGGGCAAAGGCGTCAACGTGCTCTTCGCCGGTACCTCCGGCACAGGTAAAACTATGGCCGCCGAGATCGTCGCTGGCGACCTGGGCCTGGAGCTGTACAAGATCGATCTCTCCATGATGGTCAGCAAGTACATCGGCGAGACGGAGAAGAACCTCGACAAGATTTTCACCGCTGCGCGCGAGGCTAATGCCATTCTCTTTTTTGATGAGGCCGACGCGATTTTCGGCAAACGCAGCGAGGTCAAAGACGCGCACGACCGCTACGCCAACATTGAGGTCGGCTACCTCTTGCAGAAGATGGAGTCGTACGATGGTGTGGTGATCCTGGCGACTAACTTGCGCAAAAACCTCGACGATGCCTTTGTACGGCGGCTGCACGTTGCCATCGAGTTCCCATTCCCGGAAGAGCCAGACCGCCAGCGCATCTGGCGCAAAGTCTTCCCACCGGATGCTCCGCTGGCCGCCGATGTCGATGTCGGCTTTCTCGCCAAACAGTTTAAGCTGGCCGGCGGCAACATTCGTAATATCGCGCTGTTGTCGGCTTACCTGGCGGCAGAAGACGGTGAACACATCAGGATGCGCCATATTGTGCGCGCCGTGAAACGCGAGTACCAAAAAATGGGCAAGCTGGTGACAAAGGGCGAGTTCGGCGAGCATTTGGAGAAGAGCGTCGCAGAGAGGGCATAATGGCAGTGAGGTACCCTAATGGGCAAACAGCGCTATTCACAACGTAGCCAGCGCAGCTGGGAGCAGAAAAATTCGTCGCCGGTGCCGGAAGAGCCGCAAACTGATGCCGTTCATAGTGTGGCGCTCGATCCGAATCAGGCTACGCCGCCTGTTCATCCGACGGCGCGACGGTTCCGACAGAACCGTGTGCAGCAGCTTCAGCAGAGCCAGGGCAATGCGTATGTATCTCGGTTCTTCGACGATATCGAGGGCACAATCGGCGGCGTGGTTGCGGGCGCGGCGGCATTCTCGGCGAGGTCGGCAGCAGCGCGGCGCAGCGCAGGTGGCTTT
>JAAUTF010000708.1 GCA_012031775.1 Candidatus Altimarinota bacterium
GAGTGGCAGATGTGCTGCGTTTCCACCGCGTCGCCAGTGTTGGAACAAAACAGCCAGTGTTGCAACACCAAGCAGGCGCAGCAGGCAATGCCGATACCACGCAGCAGCGCTGGCGCATCGACCAGTGGAAGCACCGTCAAGCGTGCTGGCGCGCCGAGGATCATCAGTGGTTCGACATCGACCGGCGATCCCAGTCGTACCAGCGCGGCCAGGGCTGACTGATTATTCGGCGAGGCAAAGCCGCCAACAATACCAGGTAGCACCGTGGTGAGCCACTGGAGGTTCACACTGAGGCCGCCACCCAGCACAATCCCCAGCAGGCTGGAAGCCAGCAAGACGACAATGCCTGCCCCCAATGCGCGCCAGCGCCGCTGCGCCAAGAGCGGCACCAGCAAGGCGAGCGGAAAGAGCTTTACCGCACCGGCCGTGCTGAGAAGCGTGCCGCCAAGCCCATCGTGTCGCCCGCTAACCAGCGTTACCAATGCTCCCACAATCAGCGCGAAAAGCATGGTGTTCACCTAGCCCAACTCAAGCGTATGATGCAACGCTGGTACAAGCAAACTGCCGAGCAGCAGCAGCGGCAGCCAACGGCGCGGTAGGGCCAGCAAACGGCTCAGTAGCAGCACACCAAGCAGGAATAGCGCAAGATTAAAAATCAGCCAGAGCGCATTAGCGAGCGGAAAGGGCAGCAGCGCAAGCGGCCGTAACACGGCGGCAAACAGCGGGGGATACAAATACGCCGCGTGTGGTACCCCCGCTTGTTGCGCCAAACCCTCGATCACCGTAGCATCATACGGGGAGCGCCCCGCGTTGAGCGCCTGAGCCGCAAGATAATAGGTCGCAAAATCGAGCTGCGGTTTGAGCGGAATCAGATCGAGCAAAACCAGGCCCGCGCCCGGCAAAAGCACCATAAAGAGGCTTACAAGTAGCAACGCATCGAGCGGAAAGCGGCGAATCGACATACGAAAACGAAGCAGGGCAGAAGCAGCCATGAGTACCTATATGCTATGGATTGCACCCATTCCCCAACGCGGTAGGGCCGAAGCACTCGCTACCCGGATCATGGAGACATGGGATGGATGCGGGACGAATGCGTCGGCTCTACCTTTTACACGTGTGTGAAACGCAGCCCCGACGCGGCGAACATAAACGATGATCTGTAATTTCCTAGTGCATATCCAGCCAACCTGTTCGGCCATCGGAAGCATGACGATAGCTTCCTAATGCGGCAGAAACAATCTGCAATCTCAAATCTGCAATCTGCAATCTCCTACGGTACACGCAACACCAAGAGCGGCTGCGGCACCACCAGCAGGCCTTCCGCAACGGCTGCCCACATGCCTAAGCCACCAACCGTGGTATGCCCACGTGTGTACAGAACTGCCTCGTCGTTCGCGATCCATACCTGTGGTAACCACGGTGGCTCATCGTCGCGCAAGCCGGGTGGAAGCGACACAAGCACCGCTTGCGTTTGTGTGTCGATAATGCCCGCCGGGGTGGCTAACAAAGTGCCGCTTCGTGAGGAAAGCTCATCCGACAACAGCTCCCGGCCAGGAGGCGGCGCTTCGTAATGATACGCGATATTTGCTTGATCGAGTTGTTCTCGCACTGGCGGAAGCCAAGACCAATGATTTGTATCAATTGCAAAACTCTGTTGGGTGTAATTCTGTCCATCACGATAGACAGCTGTAATTGTAGTTCCCGCAATGATGACTGTGTCAGCTGCGGCCAAGGCGTCAAGTGTACTTTCAGAAAGTAGTTCTCCTCCCGAACTTTGCACAGTGATCCGTGTCACCTGATTTGAAGATGTATTCCATATTGCATATTTTTCATTGACCCAAGAAGGATTAAGACGTAGTAATACTTCTTGATCATTGAGGATTTCAGAACCTAAAATAAGATGCTGATCGATAGGCGGTGTGTTCTCACGCGTCGTCAGCATATCAACCCGAATAAATCTTCGCTTATTATCACGTAACTGCTCTGTATAGAGTACCCAACGCGCATCATTTGATACACTACCGAGAGTCGGATTCTTGCACGCAGATACAACAACAATAAAAGGGCTATAGCGCACAGCCTCGCTGCCAACTGGACAGCGGCATTGAAAGAGTTGTTGCACCAGCGCGCTGCCGCCCATCCAGCCCGCCCAGCAGTAGCCCATCCAAAGTGTGAAGAGCGCACAGGTCAGCAGCACAGGAAAGGCGAGACATCCCAGGGTACGACGCTTTGGTAGTTGCATGGGCTTTGCCGAGCTTTCTATTAGGGCAGAGGGCGCGGAACATCAACATAGGCACCGTAGGGGCGTAGCATGCTCCGCCCCTACGGCACGTTGACGCCCCTACGGCGCTTCAACCATCACATCGGCGATCTTGCGTAAGTCCATCCACCATTCATCGAGCGGGCGCGAGCGGCGACTTCCATCATCTGCGGCATGTTGGCGAGCCGATGAAAGGCGACCTTGCCCTGGCTTAGCCCGATGAACTCGCCGATCGGCTGCCGGGCGTGCCCAGCCTCGATGATGCGCTCGACACACTTGACGGCCAGCCGCGTCGCATGGATGCGGTCGAAGGGAGTCGGTGCGCCGCCTTGCTGGAGATGGCCCAGAATAGACTGGCGTACCTCGAACAGGTCACCGCCTTCCTCCTCGAAGAGCGCGTTGAGGAAGGGTGTGGTGTACATACGGCTGGCGTGCTCGTTGCGGATGATAACCGCCATACGTTTGCCATGCTCGAACCAGTGGCGCATCCGCATCAGGTCGCGCTGCAAATCGGCGAGCGTAATGCCCTCCTCCGGCAGATAGACGCGCTCGGCACCGCTGGCCAGGCCAGCCATCAGCGCCAGGTAGCCGCAGTCGCGGCCCATCACCTCGACCACGAAGCAACGCCGCGAGGCTACCGCCGACTGCTTGATTTTGTCCACTGCCTCGACAATGCTGTTTAGCGCAGTGTCGGCCCCGATGCTCAACTCGCTGCCCGGCAGGTTGTTGTCGATGGTGGCCGGCAGGCAGACGATCGGAATGTTGAAAGCCGGAAAATTCGCCCGCTCGCTGTGCAGCTTAAACGCGGCCTGGTAACCATCCCAGCCGCCAATCATCAGCAACGCGTCGACTTTCTGCGCCTCAAGGGTGCGCGCGATCGCGTAGAGTTCCGCCCCGCTGGGGATGATACGGCTGGTGCCAAGTTCGGCCCCGCCAGTGACCGCCCAGCCCGAAACGCTCATCCAATCCATGGGGTTAAGCGTATTGTTGATCAACCCGACAAAGCCGTTCTGTATGCCAATGATCTCGTGGCCCGCCGCCAGGCCAACGCGCACCGCTGCGCGCACCGCCGGGTTCATGC
>JAAUTF010000046.1 GCA_012031775.1 Candidatus Altimarinota bacterium
GGCAGCGCGCAGACGCTGGGCACCGCTTGTGCCTAAGTTGAGCCGAGGGCGGCGCGTGCTGGCCGTCGATCTGATCGGCACGGTGCGAGCGATGCGCCAACCGATGCGGCGCGCTATACGATCGAGCACGCGACGACGGATCTGCTCGCTTTGATGAACAAATTGGCGATCGAGCACTTTGATGTGCTTGGCTATTCGCTTGGCGGTCGGGTTGCGCTGCATCTCGCGCTGGCCGCCCCACAGCGCGTGCGCCGGCTTGTGCTGGAAAGCGCCTCGCCTGGTCTCGACGATGCTGGTGATCGCACCATGCGGATCGCAGCCGATGAGCGCTGGCCAAGCGCATTGAGCACGCCGGCATTGCCGAATTTGTGGCATACTGGGAAGGAATATCGCTCTTTATTAGCCAGTGTCGCTTGCCGGAGGAAACACGGGCGCGCCAACGGGCGCAGCGGCTGAATAACCGCCCCCACGGCCTTGCCAATAGCTTGCGTGGTATGGGCAGCGGCGCGCAACGATCGCTATGGCCTGAACTTGGGCAATTGGCTATGCCAGTCTTGCTGATTGTGGGCGAACTCGACATAAAATTTGTGGGTATAGGGCAACAGATGGCGGAGCGGATTGCACAGCGCACAGTACACAGCGTACAGCTTACGATCGTGGAAGATGCCGGGCACACAGTACATCTGGAGCAGCCGCAGCGATTTTTAGAACTGGTAGAAGCATTTTTGGTGTGAAGCGTGAAGTGTGATTCCTACTTTTCCGCCTTTATAGATGAGGGAAGTTATGGCGCTCGAATGGAACAAGGCACACGATTATACCGATATTATCTATGAGCACGACGCGGGCGGCGAGGGGATGGCGAAGATTACCATTAATCGCCCGGAGAAGCGCAATGCTTTTCGCCCAGAGACGGTAACTGAGCTGATCGACGCCTTTTCGCGCGCGCGCGACGACGAACGTGTTGGTGTAATTCTCTTCACCGGTGCGGGCGACAAGGCCTTCTGCTCGGGTGGTGACCAGAGCGTGCGCGGGGCGGGCGGTTATGTCGGCAAAGACCAGGTGCCGCGGCTGAATGTGCTCGATCTGCAGCGCCTCATTCGTGTGACGCCAAAGCCGGTGATCGCCATGGTTGCGGGCTATGCGATCGGCGGCGGCCATGTGCTGCACGTCGTCTGCGACTTGACGATCGCCGCTGAGAACGCGATCTTCGGCCAGACTGGGCCGCGCGTGGGCAGTTTCGACGGTGGTTACGGCTCGAACCTGCTGGCGCGGATGGTCGGCGATAAAAGGCGCGCGAGATCTGGTACCTGTGCCGCCAGTATAACGCGCAACAAGCGCTCGCTATGGGCCTGGTTAACACCGTAGTGCCGCTGGAACGCCTGGAGGAAGAGGCGGTACAGTGGGCACGCGAGATCCTGGAGAAGAGTCCGATGGCGATTCGTTTCCTCAAGGCCTGCATCAATGCCGCCGCCGACGGCCACGCTGGGCTGCAGCAGCTTGCGGGCGATGCTACCTTGCTCTACTACTTGAGCGAAGAGGCCCAGGAAGGCAAGCAGGCCTATTTGGAAAAGCGCAAGCCGAATTTTCGGAAGTTCCGGCGCTACCCGTAAGAGAACCTCCGAACAAGCGAGCAAAAGAACAAAGCTGCGCTTCGCAAGGAGAGAACCTCTGAACAAGCGAACAAAAGAACAAAGTTCCTCTAAACAAGGGGATTAAGCTGAAATTAGTGCCTTTGTTCCCTTGTTCCTGTGTTCCCTTTGCTCCTTTGTTTCCTTGTTTAACAGCAAAAGACTATGACGACCTCCACAGCCTCACAAATAGGAAAAGCACAACGCTGGCTCATGGCGATTCGGGTGCCGACGCTACCGGCAGCGGTGGTGCCGGTGTTGGTGGGTTCGGCGCTAGCGGTGCGGGTGGGCGCCTTCGATGTGATTGTTTTCTGTATCACGTTGCTGGCGTCGCTGCTCATCCAAATCGGCACCAACCTGGCCAATGATTATTTCGATAACGAGAAGGGTGCGGATACCGACGAGCGGCTGGGGCCGACGCGTGTCACACAGAGCGGGCTTATTCCACCGGCCACGGTGCGCGGCGCAATGCTGCTCAGCTTCGGATTGGCCGCGCTCTGCGGTGTGTATTTGATCGTGGTTGGCGGTTGGCCGATCCTGGTGATCGGCGTGCTCGCGATCATCTGCGGCATCGCGTATACCGGTGGTCCCTTTCCGCTCGGCTACCACGGTCTCGGCGACTTCTTCACCTTTGTCTTTTTCGGCCTGGTGGCCGTGCTTGGCACCTACTTTCTTTATAGCGGCACGCTTTCGACCGCAGCCTGGCTGGCGGCACTGCCGGTGGCCATGCTGGTCACGGCGATCATTGTGGTGAACAACCTGCGCGACGCGCCGACCGATACGAAGGCGGGCAAACGCACGCTGGCGGTGATTTTCGGCGAGCGCTTCGCCCGGGTCGAATACTGGTTACTGGTGCTCGGTGCTTACGCGCTGCTGCCGGTGCTCTGGCTGAACGGTAGCGCCTCGGCCTGGGTGTTGCTGCCGCTGCTCTCGCTCCTGTTGGCCCTCCCACTGCTGCGTCTGATCGCCACGGCTAACGGGCGCGCACTCAACGCCGGGCTCAAAGGTACGGGCAGGCTGCATATGGTCTTCGGCGTGCTGCTCGCGGTGGGGTTGCTCTTTTAACTGCAACGACGCAAAGGGCGCGGTTCAACTACTATGTATCTTCCTGACTGGCTTGCGCGGCGGGCGGCGCTGGCACCCGCCGCACCGGCGCTGATCTATGGCAACGAGACAGTAAGCTTTGGCGAGCTTGATCGGGCTACAAGCACGATGGCAGCTTGGCTGCGTGCGCATGGTATTGCGCCGGGCGAGCGTGTAGCGGTTCTGCTGCGCAACTGCATCGAATTTGCGCTGCTGGTGCATGCCATGCCGCGCTGCGGTGCGATCCTGGTGCCGCTCAATACACGGCTGAGCGCGCCAGAACTGGCCTTTCAAATCGCCGATGTCGGCGCACGGTTGCTGCTATATGATGCAGCGCATGCGGAGTTGGCGCAGGAGTCAGGAGTCAGGAGTCAGGAGTCAGGAGTCAGGAGTCAGCAGCCAGAAGAGGCTGGCCTTGCATTGCGTCGTATTATTTCCTGGAAGCAATGTATTGAGGCGGAGCATTCCGACTTCTGGCTTCTGACTTCTGTATTCTCTCCGCCCATCGATCTCGACGCGATCCACTGCATCATCTATACCTCAGGCACAACTGGGCGTCCGAAAGGGGCGTTGCTGAGCTACGGCAACCACTGGTGGAGCGCTACGGCCTCGGCGTTAAATCTGGGGCTGCGGGTGGATGCAGAAGTCAGGAGTCAGGAGTCAGGAGTCAGAAGTGGGAGCGCAGCGGAACGCGACTCTTTATCAGAGGGCATTGCAACCGCTTCCAGCCGTTCTGGTGGCGATCGCTGGCTGGCGTTCTTGCCGCTCTTCCATATCGGCGGGATGGCGATTCTATTGCGCGGGGCGATCTACGGTATGCCAGTGGTGCTGCACGAGCGCTTCGACGCGGCGGCAGCGAATGCGGCGATCGACGCTGGGGTGACGATCGTTTCAGTGGTTGCGACAACTTTGCAGCGTATGTTCGAGACGCGTGGCGCGCACCCGTACCCGCCGCATTTTCGCTGCGCATTGCTGGGCGGTGGGCCGGCACCCAAATCTCTGCTGGAGGCCAGCGCAGCGCGGGGTGTGCCGGTAGCGCAGACCTACGGGATGACCGAGACGGCTTCGCAGGCGGCCACACTCGCGCCCACCGATGCGTTGCGCAAACTTGGCTCGGCGGGCCAGCCGCTGCTACCATTAGAGCTGCGTATCGCCGATGAAACCGGTGTGCTGCCATCCGGCCAGGTGGGCGAGATCCGGCTGCGTGGCCCAATGGTGTGTCAGGGCTATTGGGCGCGCCCTGAAGCAACGGCGGCGGCTCTTCAACAAGGCTGGCTGCATACGGGTGATCTTGGTTACCTCGATGACGACGGCTACCTGTTTGTCGTCGATCGCCGTGACGACTTGATCATCGCGGGTGGCGAAAATATCTATCCGGCGGAAGTCGAGGCAGTGTTGCTGGCGCACCCGCTGGTGGTCGAAGCCGGTGTGATCGGCGTACGCGACGCGCAGTGGGGGGCCGTGCCGGTGGCCGTGGTGGTGCTGCGCAATGGCGAGCGGTTGAATAACGTGCAAGAAGAAGCGATGCGCGATTGGTGCCGTGCGCGGCTTGCCGCCTACAAAGTGCCGCGTCGCATTCTGACGCGCGACGAACTGCCGCGCACCGCCTCGGGTAAGCTACGGCGCAATATGTTGCGGGAGGAGAACTCAGAACGAAGAACCGAGAACTCAGAACCAAGAACTCAGAACCAAGAACTGAGAACTGAGAACCGGAGTGTGCAGCGCGTCCGGCATTCTGACTCCTGACTCCTGACTCCTAATTCTTGCTACAGCGGCGTCAGCGAACGCACAATAATCTCTTCGCGGTCGATCGGTGTTACGGCTGGCGCATGCGTTTGGGTGTTGCTGGTGCAGGGGCTACGTTCTTCAAGGTAGTTCAACAGCCAGCTGCGGGCGGGCTGCGGCAATGCATAGATCACCCGGCCAAAGGCACCGCTGCCGGGTGTTACATCGCGCAGATCACGGGCAATGCGGGTGGGGTAGCCGAGCGCGGTATCGTATTCGGCCGCAAAGGTGTTTACCGCACAGCTACAGCCGCCATAGCCGCAGTGGCGCGACGGAATATCCTCGCCGACGTAGGGCTTAAAGCGGCTGAACAGTGTGTCAATCGTGAGGGTTTCGGGGCAATCGCCGCCGACGCGATGCACCGTGCCTGCGCGCACTTCGATCGCTACGCTGCAATCTTTGGTCGTCGGCAACAGCCCGCCGCTTACATAACGATGCTGCAACGTCGCGCGGTAGTCGGCGAAACTGCGGCGCTGCCATTGTGACTCGGCGTGCGTAAAACGCAGCGCTTCGAAGCCAACAAGGTGTGGCAGCAGGAAAGCCACGCCTCCTAGCAGCCCGAGCGCGAGTAGCAGCAGCCCCAGCGAGCGCAACATGCGGCTAGCCTCACTATGGTACAATTGCGCAGGATATTGGTTAACTATACCATACGTTCCCGCGAATAGAAGATTGTGATGCTGCGTGCAGGATCACAATCACGCATTCTATGACAGAATATACCGCCACCATTGGCCTTGAAGTTCACGCGCAGGTGCGCACCGTCTCGAAGATGTTCGATGGCTGTGATGCAACCTATGCCGGAGCCACGCCGAATTCGCATGTCTCGGTGGTGAGCCTGGGCTTGCCGGGTGCGCTGCCAGTCGTCAACCAGCGCGCCATCGAGTGGGCTGCGCGCACCGGCCTGGCGATCAACTGCCATGTTAACCCGCATTCGGTCTTCTCGCGCAAGCACTACCCCTACCCCGACCTGCCCAAAGGGTATCAGATCACACAATACGATCAGCCGCTCTGCAGCGACGGCTGGGTGGAGATCCGCACCGAGGCCGGGGCCATACGGCGTATCGGCATCGAGCGCCTGCATATCGAAGAGGACACCGGGCGGCTGGTGCATGCCGACGACAAAACGCACTCGCTGATCGACTACAACCGCAGCGGTGTGCCGCTGATGGAGATCGTCAGTCGGCCCGATATCGAAACGCCCGAGGAGGCACGGCTCTACTTTCAGAAGCTGCGCCAGATCCTGCTCTGGATCGGCGTAAACAGCGGCAACCTGGAAGAAGGTGCCTTGCGCTGCGACGCCAACGTGAGCGTACGCCCACGCGGCCAGCAGGAGTACGGCACGAAGATCGAAATCAAGAATATGAATTCGTTCCGCGCCGTGGAGCAGGCGGTGGCCTACGAGATCAAACGCCAGATCGGCGTGCTGGACTCCGGGGGCAGCCTGCAGCAGGAGACACGCGGCTGGAACGATGCGCGTGGTATCACCGAGAGCCAGCGCAGCAAGGAGTTCGCCCACGACTATCGCTACTTCCCCGAGCCGGATATTCCGCCGCTGGTGCTGAGCGCTCACTGGATCGCTGAGCGGGCGGCTGAACTGCCGGAGCTTCCCGATACGCGCCGGGCCCGTTTCGAGCGCGCGTATAACTTGAGTTTACAAGATGCCGATCAGCTCACCGCCGAGCGCGCCGTGGCCGAGTACTACGAGGGCGCGGTGGCGGCGGCAGCTAGCGTCGGCGCGAGCGCAAAAGAAGTGGCGAACTGGGTACTGAACGAACTTTTTCGCCTGCTGAAAGAGACCGGCGAGGGCGCTGAGCGGCTCAACGAGCGCATGCCGTTGGCCAACCTGACGGCCCTGCTCGACCTTGTGCAGCGCGGCAGTATCAACCGCACGGTGGCCAAAGAGGTCTTTGCCGAGAGCTTTGCGAGCGGCGCAGATCCGGCCACGATCGTTGCTGACAAGGGGCTAACGCAGATCAGCGATGGCGACGCGCTTGGCGCGATGGTGCGCGTCGTACTGGCCGATGAGAAGAATGCCAAGGCTATTGCGGAATACCGTGGTGGCAAAAGCAGCGCGCTTATGTTCCTGCTCGGCCAGGTGATGCGCGCCTCACGCGGGCAGGCTAACGCGCAAACGGTGCGCGAAATTCTAGAGCGCGAACTCGTTTGAGGTGACAGGTGACAGGCGACAGTGAGGCCTAGACTGCTTCTCGCTGTCATCTGTCATCTGTTACCTGTTACCTAATAATGACGACACCTTACGATAACCCATCAACCATCACCGACCTGCTTGCGAGCAGCAAGATCAAATACACCCTCGGCCAGGCGCGGCTGCGGCGCGACCAGCGTGAGCTGGCGCTGCTGAGCTTTCACGGCGCGCTCGAAGATGCCCTGCGCGCTCATCTGCTGCGCTGGCGCTCGCCAGCGGCGACGGAGGCCTGGGCGGGTATGCTTGGTGCGCTACGCGACGATCTCGAAGCGCCGTTGGCTCCACGTGATATCGAGCGCGTTCAGCAGTTGCACGAGCTGCGGATGCGCATTGCACGCGGTGAACAGGTAACAGTAACCAGCGAGACGGTCGGCGAGTACCATCAGCTGTGTGCCAGCCTCTTGCCGCGCTACCAGGTGCTGGTGGTGGCAGCCGACGATATCGTACCGCTCGATGCTGCGCGCGGGGTGAGCGCGCGGCGCGCGCGGCTGCCCGATGCGCCACAGCCCGACCTGGAGCGCGAAGAGCTGCGGTTCGAGCGCTGGCGCTCGATGCTTACGCCGCTGTTGATTGTAGTCAGCATCTTTCTGATTGGCGCATCGATCTCGATCGGGTTGCAGCAGATCCGTAGCGGGGCCTTGCAGTCGAGCCCAACCCTGGTGGTGCTTACGCCGGGAACTGCGCAGGCGACGACAAACAATCCGATCACAACGATCCAGCCCGCACCAACGCTGCCGGTGGCTACGGTGCCAGGTGCTCCTGTCGCCACAAGCGTTGAAGCCCAGCCGACGACGACGGTGGTCGCGCCGAATGAGCTAGCGATCGGGCGCATCGCCTACGTGCGCGCGGAGGTGCAGGGTGGGCTCAATTTGCGCGACCAGCCGAGCACGACGGCGAATATCGTTGCAGTGCTCTCCCCCAACAGTCAGGCCGGGCCGATCGTCAACGGCCCGGTCGAGGCGGAAAACTTTATCTGGTGGCAGGTAAGTGTGGGCAACGAGCAAGGCTGGTGTGTGGGCGAGTTTTTGGAAGTGCGGTAGTGCGATTGCAGTGTGCAGGTTGTAGATTGTTGATGAGTTAGGAGGGCAACGAAGCCATGATCCCGATCGCACAGCCGGGGCTGTTGACGGAGCGCGAACGTTTTATGTTCGCCAGTTTTGGTTACTTGGTCATCCCCGACGCGCTGAGCACAGCTGAGACGGCAGCCTGTCTGGAGGCGTCGCAGCGCGCCCATAGCGCCCATCCGCCGGGACAGTGGCGCCAGATCGGCCACCTGTACGAGACGGAGCCGGCGATCGAAGCGCTGATCGACCACCCGGCGCTTCTGCCCAAGATCCGCGGGCTGCTCGGTGACTACTTTATTCTGCAGAGTGCGTGGTGTACGGTGCAGCCGGCGCAAACAGCGGCGGGCGGCTATCATCAAGACGGCTCGGCGGTCTATGAGTTTCGACGCCTGGCGATCCCCACGCCGCTTATGCAGCTGCGGGTTGGTTACTACCTCACGGATCAGTCGGAAGATGGGATGGGCAATATGGTTATGATCCCCGGCAGCCACAATACCGGCACCGCCTTTCCGGGAGATGTGCAGCCCGACAAGCACGACCTGCCGATCCGCGATGTGGTCTGCGGCAAACCTGGCACGGCTTTGCTCTTCCACCAGGGTGTGTTCCACCGCACCGGGCGCAACGAGCGCGCCTTCGACCGTTATACGATGCATATGGTCTATGCGCCACCCTGGCTGATTCCCTCGGATCGCAGCTGCAACGACCCGGCATTCTTAGAACGAACCACTCCTCTACGGCGGGCCTTGGTTGGTGAGTGGCAGCGCCCAGAAGAACCCTTCGGTGTTGGTTATGCGCGCCCGCCCTTCCCTGAAGAGTAGCACACGCTGAACGCAGGGAAACCGCTAGCGGCGAGCAAGACGCGTGCGCGTGCGCACGCGGCAGAAACCGCGCTGTGACGCCCTGAATCTACTGCATTCTGACCCCTGACTTCTGCGATACACCTGGCCGCCAGAAAGCGCTGCTGCTGCACACAGCACCAGCGCTTTTTTATCTCACTTGGGTAAAGAACTTCGGCCTGTTGTGGTATGTTGGCAACGTAGCCTCCAACACACCACGTGGTATGAGAGCCGGATGAGAGAAAACGACGAATGGTAAAAGCTGTGCAATACTTATAAGAGAGCGGAACAAATCTTGCCAAAACGTGTGCAAACAGGGCAAGAGTTGGAGGAGCGGACGAATGCACCACGAGGCAACGGCTGCAGCTGAAGCGGCACAGCGAACAGGAAGGCTACCACATCTGCCAGGGCTCGATGGATTGCGGGCGCTCGCGGTGATCGCAGTACTTCTGTATCATGCGGGCATCGGCGTGTCGGGCGGGTTTTTAGGTGTCGAGAGCTTCTTTGTGTTAAGCGGCTTCTTGATCACCGCCCTGCTCTTAGCTGAATGGCGTGCGCACGGCAGAATCGATCTGGGAGCGTTCTGGATGCGGCGCGCGCGGCGACTGCTGCCAGCACTTGTGCTTGTGCTGCTGGGCACACTACTGCTCGCAGCGTTGCTGCCGGCGGGCGAGACAAGAGGCCTGCGTGGCGACATCCTGGCGGCGCTAAGCTATGTGATGAACTGGCGACTTGTACTGACTGAGCAATCATACTTCGACGCGACAACACGACCATCGTTGTTGCAGCATCTCTGGTCACTAGCGATCGAAGAGCAATTTTACCTTGTCTGGCCGCTTGTTTTCATCGGCGGCATGTACCTTTTGCGACGCTGGGGAATGCTGGTAGTCGTCGTGCTAGGAGCCTGCGCCAGCCTGACCCTGATGGCGCAGCTGTACGAGCCGGGCAGCGATCCCTCACGGATTTACTATGGCACGGATACACGTGTTGGTGCCATTTTAATCGGCGCAGCACTCGCGTTGGTCTGGTCGCCGTGGCGCTGGGCGGAGAAGTCAGGAGCCAGGAGTCAGGAGTCAGAAGACCAAAACAAAGAGCAGAGATCATGGATCACGGAGCAGGGATCACGGATCACGCATTATTTCTTCGAGTTGTTTGGCCTACTCGCGCTGCTTGGCCTGCTCATTGGCTATAGTGTACTGAACGAGAGCCACCCCTGGCTCTACCCAGGCGGCTTTGTGATCATCAGCCTTGCCACGATGCTCGTCATAATGGCTGTAACACATCCCCAGGGGCAATTACTGGCGCGGCTGCTGGAACTCGCACCTTTGCGCTGGATTGGCGAGCGATCGTACGGCATATATTTGTGGCACTGGCCAATCTTTATGGTGACGCGCCCACAGATCGACCTGCCTTACGAGGGCTGGCTTGTGCAAACGGCGCGCATTGCAGCAGTAATTGGCATGGCAGCGCTCTCGTATCATTGCGTCGAACAACCCTTCCGCCGCCATGGCTTTGCCGCCCTGCTACGACTGCGAGTTGTCGATTTGGGGGCTGCGGAACTGACGTTGAAGCGCGCGCTGCGCTTCGCGCAGACTGGGGCGGTCGTCATGGCGGTGGCCGCCTGCGGACCGATCGCCAGCGTTCCGGCGACGCCGGAGGCGACGGATGCGACGCCGACAGCAGCAGCGACCGCGACGCTCTTGTTGACCGAAACTCCACTGGCGACCGCCACACCAGAGGTGACGGTCACGCCTGAAAATACCGCCACACCAGAGGCGACGGTCACGCCTGAAAATACTGCAACGCCCGAAGCGACACCAACGCCGTCGCCGACAATTGAAGTAGCACTGCCCGCGATCGACGCGGGGCTAGCGGCAGAACTACAGCGCATTCTAGACGCGACCGTGGCAGACGGATACATACCGGGGGCGGTGCTAGCGGTAACAATCCCCGGCTATGAGCCATGGACAAGTGCAAGCGGCCTGGCCGATCGGAACACTGGTGCGCCAATAACCGCAGAGACACGCGTCCGCATCGCTAGTATCAGCAAAATCTTCACCGCCGTTGTTATATTGCAAATGGTCGAAGACGGACTTATAGCGCTCGACGCGCCGATGGAAGAGTATGTACCGGGCCTGCTGGCGAACGGCAACACAATTACAGTGCGACAACTTTTGCAGCACACCAGCGGGCTGTACGACTACCTCGAAGATCGGAACTACGTGCCACGTGCCTATGAAGATCCGGCGCGCGTTTGGGAACCGAGCGAAATGGTCAGCTACGCGGCACAGTTTCCAGCGCTGTTTGCGCCAGGGGCAGCAGGTAGCTGGGATTATTCGAGCACAAACTACGTCATTCTGGGCATGATCGCCGAGGCGGCATCTGGGCGCACGTTGGCGGTGGAGATGCGGGAGCGTATCTTCACGCCGCTAGAGCTAGATGCAACCTACTTCCCACAGGAAGAGGCAGTGGAGGGTGCATATGCGCGGGGGTATGCGCGCACACAAGATCAGACAGGCGTTGCACTATCGTGGGCCTTTGCAACCGCGAATATCGTGTCGACTGCAGGTGACGTTGCGCGGTTTAGTGAAGCCCTGCATACAGGTGAACTGCTAGCGCCACAGACATTAGAGCAGATGTACGGTTTCGTCAGCGGTAAAGGCCAGTATAACATGCCCGAACTGGCATATGGGCTAGGACTAATGCGTAACCGCCTACCGGTGCGCGCGAGCATCGCGCCAGAGCAGAGCGTTGTCTACGGCCACATCGGGGGCTTTGGCGGCTTCCGCTCGGCAACGTGGTACGCACCGGAGAGCGGCATCACCATCGCATTAGCAGTCAACCAGGCCTCGACCGATCCCAACATCCTGGCGACGCAAATCCTTGATGCTGCCCTCGCCGCCCAATAAAACAGATCACAGGGATATTGTGCCCATTTGAGTTTCGCTAGCGTATCGCATATAATACGCGCTGAATGCCGGGATGGCGAAATGGCAAACGCTGCGGTCTTAAAAACCGCTGGGGTTACCCCCTTACGGGTTCGAGTCCCGTTCCCGGCACCAGCACTGCAATGCGGTAAATGGCACCAGGACGTGCATGCGTTGTGGGGCCGTTGCTTGGCCACGGGAGCAACGACGGGAGCAACGGGCTGATCCCGTTCATGATGCGCGCCGCAGTTGCTCCGACAGCGCGGCGATCGCCGTCGACTTGGACTCGTCCAGGGCGTGGGCGTAGATCGTCGCGGTGATGGCGGGCGAGCTATGCCCCAAGATTTTCGAGACCGTCACCAACAGTACCCCGTTCGCCAGCATCAACGAGGCGGCCGTATGGCGCAGGTCGTGGAAGCAGACCGCGGGCAGCTCGGCCTGGGCGAGCACCCCGCGAAAGTGCTCGCGCAGACACGAAATGTGCATCGGCCCGCCGGTCTCCGTGGTGAACACCAGCGTCCCCCAGGGAGCGCGCCAGCGCTCGCCGCGCAGGGCGCGCTCCTCTTCCTGGTTCGTTTTGTGCTGGCGCAGCACGGCGACGAGATCGCTATCCAGTTTCAAGGTGCGCTCACCCGCCTTGGTCTTCGTTGGCTGCAAGATGAATTCGCGCGGCGCATCCTGCTTGCCCGCTTTGCGCGCCCGCTGCAACTGTTGGTGGATGCGCACGGTGCCCCGCTCGAAATCGATTGCGGGCCAAGTCAAGCCGAAGAGTTCACCCTCGCGCATGCCTACATTTACGGCCAGCCGATAGAGGGCGTACCAGCGATGTGCAGCCACCGCCGCGAGCAGCGCCTGGACTTGCCGGACATCCAATGGCTGAATGTCTGGTGTTGGGACAGGTGGCAATTCGATCTTGCTGGCCACATTGCGCGCGACGTAGCTGTTGCGCACGGCGACTTCAAGCGCCTTGTGCAAGCGCGCGTGCGCGTTCCGCACTGTTTTGGGCTGCATGCGCGTGCTAAGCTCGTTCACCCAGGCTTGCACGTCGGCGGGCGTCAGCTTGTCCAGGCGGCGCTTGCCGATCGGGGCATTGGTAATGTAGCGGCGCACCACGCCGTAGTAGTCGTCGCAAATATTCGGCTTCAGGTTCGTGGCAAAAGTGGTAAGCCAGGTCGCACACCACTCGGTGACGGTGGGCTGCTGCGTGCCCAGGTTCACCCCCCTGATCGAGATCGGCCTGGAGCTGCTTGAGCTTTTCGCGTGCGGCGCGCTGCGAGGTGGCGCGCCGCTTGCGGCGCTTGCCGTTCGGCAGCGACACTTCGGCATACCAGACGCCGGACTGCTTGGGATACTCGTAGACCGAGCCCTCGCCGTTGGAGCGACCTTTACTGCGCTGTGTCATGTTAACACCTGTTGCGTGCTTGCCATTCGCGTAGATCGGCCAGCGCGATGCGCCGCAAGCGACCACGCCCGATGGCGTGCAGCTCACCACGCTCGACGAGCCGCCGAATGGTGCGTTCATCGTAGCTGAGCAGGCTTGCGGCTTCGCGGATCGTCACCTGCAGCGGTTCTGCGCGTCCGCGCGTCGGCGCGGGGGTCGTCTGAGCGTCCATACGATCCTCCTTTCTGCCGCCATCGCGGTCGGCGATGTACGGCAACGGGCGACATGTCCGGGGCCGACGCGGCGCATCGGCAGCGTGCCGAAACCGTTACGGCCTCATGACTCTACAAGTAGCACAGATGTTTGTCAATGGAGCGGGTCGATCAAACACCGCGATCATGTGATCAAAGGACGATCAACGGCGCGTTGACCAAAACGCTCACCTGTTCTATGATACGCTGGTATGATGCTACCGTCAACGGATAGCACGGTACCCAGGTTGCGCAGAACGGAAGGAGCATCCGATGGACGAGGACAGCCTGCGGGCGCTTATTGCCGGTGGTGAGACGGCAACGGTTGAGTTTAAGAGCAGTGCTGCCCGCCCGATCGACATTGCCGCACGCATCTGTGGTATGGCCAACAATCGCGCGGGTGGCCTTATCATCTTCGGGATTGAAGACGCGACACGGGCCATTGTTGGCATCCGCAACCCGAGTCTGACCCAGGACGTCGTGCTGCGCGCGGCGCGCATGGTGAAGCCGCCAGTTCCGCTGGGCGAGACCAGTGTTCAGACGTGGCAGCTCGATGGTGTAACGTTGCTGACCGTGGCTATTCCGCCGAATAGTGGGCGGCTATACCAGTACGATGGCGCGTGCCAGGTGCGGCGGGGAACGAACACCGTGCCGTTATCGGTTGAGGAAATCACCGCCTTTGTTCATGCACACGGATTAGCACGGTGGGAACTGCTGCCGGGGCCGACGTGGATGAGCGAGGACGATCTCGATCTTGAAGCGGTAGAGCGCTATCTGAGCCAGCGTGCAGAGCGGAGTCGCAATCGAGGGCGTTTTGGTGCGGCGCGCGACCTCTTGCCCGCGCTCAACGCGGTCGTCTATGATGCTGCCACTGACCGCTGGCGGCCAAGCAATGCTGGCATTCTTATGTTTGGCCTGGATCCGCAGCTGGCTGTGCCACAAAGCGAAGTGGTCTGCATTAAATATGCTGGGCAACTCGGCGTTCGCAGCTACCTGGATCGCAAAAATCTGCGGGGCACCTTGCCCGAGTTGATCGACCAAGCGGAGCGCTTTGTGGCGCAGTATGTGCGGGTAGGTGGCACGATCCGTGGTTTTACCGCGAGGACGAGCCGGAGTACCCGCAGGAGGCGCTGCGTGAGGCTATTGTGAATGCCGTCGTCCATCGCGACTACCATCGCAGTGGCGAAAGCGTACGCGTGCTGATGTACCCCGACCGTGTGGAGGTGCGCAGCCCGGGCGGCCTCCCGCCGGAATTATCGCTCGAGGATCTGATTGGGTTGCGGGCTATCTCCGTGCCGCGTAACGAGGTACTGGTAGGATTTCTACGCGACATACCGGGCTATATGGAGCGGGTTGGCTCCGGTATTCGCTTTATGGTCACGGCAATGCGCCAGTTCGGCCTGCCAGACCCTGAATTTAGCGACCACCTGGATTTCACGGTCACCTTCCGTAATGGTAAAATCATTGAAGACCAGGAGGCGCTCAATCCGCGTCAGCTGATCGGCATGCAGATGGTACGCGAGCACGGGAGTATTTCGACGCCGGAATACTGTGCGGCGACCGGCGTATCCGACCGGATGGGATTGCGCGACCTGCACGATCTTGTGGCGAAAGGCTTGCTCGTGGTACGTGGGAAGAAACGCGGTATGCGCTTTTACCTGGCGTGAGCCGTCTCATTAATCGCCATGCATAATCGCCATGCATGCGATTATGCATGCGATTATGGCCACGCTCGCTGAGTGGATAGGGATAGCGACGTGTTCACGACGCCAGCACGCGCTGGAGCTGTTCGGGCGCGACGGCCTGCTGGGTGTCGGCGACAAAGGCCGCGTGACAGCGATGGCAATACCAGGTGTGATGCCAGCGCGCGATCTGCTGCTCCCAGCGAAGCACCGCCGCCCGCCGACTGCGCACGCCGAACACCGCAATGCTGCCGATGAACGCGATCGCGAGCACACCGCCGACCGTGGCCAGCAGCAATTGGAGCGGCGACGCCCCGCCGCTTGCCGCCGTGGCCGCCGCCGGGTCAGTCAACGCAAGCAGCGCCAGCAGCAGGGTCAGCTCGGTTGGCACCATGAGCAGCAGCACGATCAGTACCGCCAGCACCAGCATACAACTGCCACCCGGACGCGCTGGCGGAGCGAAGAGCTGCGCCAGATCGCTGCGGGCGGTGCCGGAAGCTGCGCGGAGATCGCTCATCAGAACGTAGATCTGCTGCGTGCCACCGCTGACGATTGCGGCGACCCGCTGCGTGGCCTGCGGCGAGCGACAGCAGGGCACACCGGTTGCTGAGACATCACGCACCTCATACGCTCACGCGGCAGAACCAACCCATTGTCGCTCTGCCGAAAACGTGTACGCAGATTATACACGATGTGTCAAGCGGTGGCGGGTGTATGCGTAGGGCGATTGCATCTTCTGAATTGCGCGGGAGGGCCGGATAGGGCATGATGCGGGCAGCGGCAACAGCATTGTTCGTGGAGGTCCCGATGCCCCCATCGCGTGAACTGGCCCTGGCAGCGTACTTTGCAACCGTGGACGACCCACGAATCGATCGCACCAAGGCCCACAACCTGCTCGATATCATCATCATCACGATTTGCGCCGTGATCTGTGGTGCCGATGATTGGGTCGGGGTGGCGGAGTTTGGCACCAGCAAACACGCCTGGCTGAAGCAGTTTCTGGCGCTTCCCAACGGCATTCCCTCCCACGATACGTTGGGGCGGGTGTTTGCCCGCATTGACCCGGAGCAGTTCCAGCAGAGCTTTCTCCAGTGGATCCAGGCCGTCCAAACGGTGCGCGCGGACGTGATCGCCATTGATGGCAAGACCCACCGGGGCAGTCACGATCGCCCGAACGGGCAGGCCGCGCTCCATTTGGTGAGTGCCTGGGGAGAT